>NZ_JAUBQB010000060.1:0-44064 GCF_036701035.1 Microcoleus sp. Pol7_B2
ATGAGGACGACCAGACATTTTAATGTTTTCCTTTACTTTTTTTTTAAGTCTATCATAACTTTATAAAAATGGTATTACTATTACTTTCCTCCGCATCGCGAAAGCTAACGTGATATCAAATCTGTTAGCAGCGGAATTCTTCAGATATTTCTTATCGACATCTGCGTGAATCTGCGTCAATCCATTGTCATCTGCGGTTTACATTCTCTTTTTTTAACCGCAGATGAGGGCAGATAAACACAGATTAACGCAGATGAATTATATAAATTTCGGTTGCACCGGACGAATTGCCAAAAACAGCGAAGCATTCGAGTTTAAAATCTGGGCTTTTAGCCGTAAATCTTCCCCCGAATGCTTTTTTTAACTGAAACCCTACACAGGTTTTCTACCTAGATTTAGAAGGTGCCTCACTCGGTTTTGCTTGCGCCGCATTCGGTTTAGGTGGCGCTGCATTCGGTTTCGACTCCGCCTTATTGTTCCCTGTTTTACCAGTAACTTGCTGTGTCAAAACTTCCATAGCTTTTGCGTACTGCGGATCTGCCGTTGTAGCGATTTTATCGCGATCGCGCCTCAATTCCTGTTTTTGAGCCTCGGTGAGTTCTACCTTAAAATCCGGTTCAATCCCGGCCTTGTTGATATCAGTGCCCTTGGGAGTAAAATACTTGGCAATTGTCACCGCCAAACCGGCACCATTTCCCACGCCGCGTACTGACTGAACTAAACCTTTACCAAACGTCTTTGTCCCCACTAAAACCGCGCGCTTGTTGTCTTGCAAAGCACCGGATAGAATCTCGCTAGCACTTGCTGAACCGCCGTCTACCAGTACAACTAACGGTTTGTCTGTGAGCTCTCCCTTATTTGCCGTTTGTTTATCGGCCTCACCGACTCGATCGACCGTCGAGACGATCGTACCTTCTTTGAGCCACATCCGAGCAATTTCAATACTTCCGTACAGCAACCCGCCGGGATTGGAACGCAAGTCTAAAATATAACCCGTTACCTTTTTCTGTTCCAAATCCTTAATTGCCGATCGCATTTCCGATGCAGCATTCGCACTGAACTGATTTAAGCGAATATAGCCGACTTCTCCGATCGGAGTTTTCTGCACCGACTTCCGCACGGGATGAATTTCTATTTTAGCCCGTTTCAGCTTAAATTCTAATTCCTTGCTTCCCCGCAAAATAGTCAGCGTCACCTCAGTATCCACCTGACCGCGAATCAAACTTACCGCTTGATTCGTATCCATGCCTTCTGTGCTCTTGCCGTCAATCTTAGTAATGATATCTTTTGCCAGAATACCAGCAGTAAAAGCAGGGGTATCTTCGATCGGCGAAATCACCACCAACTTTTTGGTTTCCTCATCTTGAGTCAACTGAATCCCAACTCCTGTCAGTTCCCCAGAAGTGTCAACCTGCATATTTCTGAACTCTTGAGGGTCCATAAACCGCGTATAAGGATCGTCCAGCTTCTTCAGCATTTCCCGAATTGCTTTGTAAGCTTCCTCGTCGCTGGTATAAGTCCGGTTCAAATATTCATTCCGCACCGCTTTCCAGTCAACCTGGTTAAAAGTGCCATCTACATAACTTTTGTCAATAATTTGCCAAACTTCATCAACCAACTCTTTAGGGCTTCCCCGAAAAGAAGCCAGAGATTTAGAACTGCAACCTGTGTTCGCAAGAGTTACAGCAGTGAGTACCACCGCTGCTGCACTTAGAACAAGCCCTCGTTTTGTTATAACCATTTGTCTGACGCGCGGGAGGAAAAGAGTTCAGAATAATTACGCTCAATCTAACACAGGCAAGGCCGGCTCGCGTTTGGCGTACATATATTATTCCACTTTGGCGAGTTTTGTTCCCTTTCGCCACAGGCAAGATGCCTGTGCCACAAAAAACTCTTGTGGGGTGGGCATCTTGCCCGCCACAGGCAAGATGCCTGTGCCACAAAAAACTCTTGTGGGGTGGGCATCTTGCCCGCCCCCAAACTTCAAAACTAAATCCAGCAAAGCCTACTCTGGTTCAACCCAGCGATCGTCCGATTTAATCAAATCAATCAATTCTTGTACACCTCGGTCTTCCGGCACTTTCTTAATTTCTTCCCGGCCCCGGTACAGCGAAATATAACCGGGCTGCTTCCCGACGTAGCCGTAGTCAGCATCAGCCATTTCTCCGGGCCCATTGACAATACAGCCCATTACTGCTATGTCCAAACCCGTGAGATGCTTGGTCGCCTCTCTCACTTGGTGTAACACTTCCTCTAAATTAAACAAAGTGCGACCGCAGGAAGGACAAGCGACATACTCAACCATCGTTTTCCGCAGTCCCAAGGCTTGCAGAATGCTGTAGCAAACGGGAATCTCCTTTTCTGGGGCCTCTGTCAGCGAGACGCGGATGGTGTCACCGATACCGTCAGCTAACAAAGGTGCCAGACCTGCGGTGGATTTGATGCGGCCGTATTCGCCGTCTCCTGCTTCCGTGACGCCGAGATGCAGGGGGTAATCCATGCCGAGTTCGTCCATCCGGTGCACCATCAAGCGGTAAGCAGCAACCATCACCGGCGCGCGGGAGGCTTTGAGGGAAATCACGATATTTCGGAAGTCGAGGGATTCGCAAATTTTGATGAATTCCAGGGCGGATTCTACCATGCCTTCGGGCGTGTCGCCGTAGGTAAAAAGCATCCGTTCGGCGAGGGAACCGTGATTAACGCCGATTCGCAAAGCCTTGCCTTGGTCGCGCAGGGAAATCACCAAAGGTTCCAGGGTTTCGCGGATTTTTTCACCAATTTCGGCGAATTCGCTGTCGGTGTATTCGCTTCTGTCGGCTTTCGGCTTCTCGAACACGTACAGTCCGGGATTGATTCTCACTTTGTCTACGTGTTTGGCCACTTCCAGGGCAATTTTCATGCCGTTGTGGTGGACATCGGCGACGAGGGGCACGGGTTGGTAGGTGGCGTGCAGTTTTTGCTTGATTTCGGCTAAGGCTTTGGCGTGGGCCATGCTGGGCACGGTGACGCGGACGATTTCGCAGCCTATCTCGTGCAAGCGCCGAATTCCGGCGACTGAACCGTCGATGTCGAGGGTGTCTTCGTTAATCATCGATTGTACGACGACGGGGTTGCCGCCGCCGATGGTGACGCTACCGACTTGGACGGGTCGGGTTTTGCGGCGTTTGATGGTGGTGTCGAAAATCGGTTGGCTAGATGCGGTTTTAGTGGGGTTCGGCAGAGTTTGCATAACTGGTTGCGAGTGTTCTGTAATTAGAGTTTATAAAATTGTGTCTGCTGTTTTTTAGGTTTGCACAGAAAGGGTCTGTTTGGACAAAGAGGTTTTGGGATTTAGGATTCTTAATGAGATTGCTGCGAATTTGTCGATCGAATTATGTCGGAAAAGGGCGATCGAACTAAAAGCCAACCATCACCGGGAAGGCGAACTGAAGTTGGGCCCGTGGAACTAAACCCAACCTACAAAATACAGTTAAAATACAGGCTAGACCGAGATAAAAATTAATATTAGTTGGCGGTGAGGGGAATGGTTTGGACACCGGGGCAGGGGTTAAATGGCGATCGGTATATTATTGAAGGCAAGTTAGGTGAGGGCGGCTTTGGCATCACCTACCTAGCGCAGAAAGCGTCAAACGGGCAGCGGGTTGTCATCAAAACGCTGAAAGACGACTTATTGAGCGATCCAGATTTTGCCCGGTATCGGGAAAGATTCCTGCAAGAGGCACTACTGCTATCTTTGTGCAGGCATCCCAATATTGTGCAAATAGACAACTACTTCACTCACGGTGATTTGCCTTGCATTGCGATGGAATATGTGGCAGGAGAAGATTTGTGGAAATGGGTGGCAAGGCGCGGCATTCTGTCAGAAACAGAAGCTTTAAACTACATCCGCAAAGCAGGAGAAGCCGTAATAGTTGTTCACGAAAAAGGTTTATTACATCGGGATATCAAGCCACCAAACATTATGGTGCGTGACAATCAAGATGCAGTTTTGATTGATTTTGGTTTGGCGCGGGGTTTTATTCCCGATCGCACTCAGCAAATGACTTTTGGATTAACACATGGTTTTGCGCCTCCCGAACAGTACGGGGAAATTGGCAGATTTGCTGAGTACACAGATGTTTATGCTCTGGCGGCAACGCTATACTATATGCTAACAAAAACACCACCAACTGCTGCATTTATGAGGGCTTTCAATGATCCTTTAAAGCCGCCGTTTCAGATTAATCCTAATATTAGCGAGGCGGTGGATCGGGCAATTATGAAAGGGATGGAAATGGATGAGACAAAGCGCCCTCAGTCGGTTCAAAAATGGTTGGATATGCTTTCTCAACCTACCCTTGATAATTGTGGGCAAAGAGGGGGTGTTTTGCCAACGATTCCTAGCCGGCAGCCACAGCCACAACCTGTAAAATTGATTTCAGTTGATTATAGTCAACTCGATTGGCTGTTGGCTAGCGGAAAATGGGAAGAGGCTGATGAGGAAACGTTGAATAAGATGCTGGAAGCAGCAGGGAGAACAGAGGATGGGTGGCTCAGAAGGGAAGATATCGATCGATTCCCCTGTGAAGACTTACGAACTATTGACCAACTTTGGGTAAAATACAGTAACGGAAATTTCGGTTTTTCGGTGCAGAAACGCATCTATGAAAGTCTGGGGGGAACCAGAGAATATGATAAGAAAATTTGGGACGCTTTTGGCGAGCGGGTGGGTTGGAATGTGAATAACAGATGGTTGTACTACAAAAATCTAACATTTTACACCGCAGCACCAAAGGGGAAACTCCCTTTAGGGCAGCGGAGAAGCTATATTCGGACCTCGGGGGGGCTCGTTTTTGGGTGTGTGGACGGGATGTGGGAAGGGTACTCTTCTCTCGCGTCGAGACTTGTAGAGTGTAACATCTAAAGGTTTCAGAACTTTGTTAACTACGGATAGATTAAAGCCACTCGCATAAAATGATAGAAAAAGGTGCAACAAGTGGCAGACCTTTCAATCCCTCGAAAGCTGGTGGAAAGATTCTCAACTTATCTTATCAAAATGTTAAAATTACTGATAAAGGCGTTGGCTTAGTTGAAGCTCATGTTCGCAAATTTAATCCAGTTGGTGAAGCTGAGCTAAGAATGGTTGGAAGGTTAAGAGGTATCACCGCCCAAACCCTTGTAGCCGAGCCTGTTGATTTACGCTTTTATACTCACGAGTTACGCGAGTATCTCAGGTATAAAAAGCTTGGCTACTCAACTGGACAACCCGCTGACCCGGATGAGGCTTATCAACTTGGGAATAATGCTCACACACCTACTCTTGAAGATTATAAATTAAAAGAAGGATTCGGCGTTTTATTTCCTCCGCGCGTAGAGGAATTTTGATGAAAAACCTAACTCAATTAACCCAGCTTGAATTAGTGCTCCTGGAATTAGTAGCTAAAGGTCAAGGAAAGTGGAGTTGGTACGAACTCGCGAATGCACTTTCCCGTAGAGATGTACCGCGAGAACCTGACATGATGGTTGTCTTAAAAAAACTGGCTGCTGATGGATTGGTTAAACGATATGTAGAAACTAATTCGCCTCGCGACAGATGGGAATTGACGCCAGAAGGGTCTATGGTGTTGGCAAACCCAAAAGCATATAGTCAAAGCAGAATTAGAATTTATTTAATTCCCCTCCGGAAATCAGAAAGCAAATCTTTTGCTTTTGTTGCCCGAGGCACCCAGATGCCTAGCAACAGGAACAACAATCGAGATTTAATTCCCCTCCGGAAATCAGAAAGCAATTCTTCTGATTATTTTACCAGAGTTCCCCCAATGCCTAGGGACAGGTACAACTATCGAGGAAGTCGAACAGCAAATTAAAGCAGCAATAGTTTTTCATTTAGAAGAGTTGCGTCAATCTGGTTCGTCTATTCCTGAAGCCAGGACTTTATGCAAATATGTTGAGGTTTAATGTAATGAAAACTATCAATTAGTATGTGGATGGTGTTTTAGAAGTTATTGCAGGTAAGATTCGATCGCACTTTCCAATCATCCATCAAAAATCAAGGCGCGATCGCACTTCACTCCAGAAATCTCTCTCGCGGATGATGCGATCGCCCCTCCTCCCCAGCAAAACTAAAAAATGTACTGGCAAATCCCTTCACTGACCCAGGCTCAGCAGTTAAATAATCTGAGGTTTTCCATTGGACGATCGCACAAACTCACCCTCCACCGCTGTTAACAACCGCCGACCTCTAATTATCGCAGGAATTCTCCTCGGTATCGGTCAATCCGGCTTTTTTGACGGCATTGTCCTGCACCAACTCCTCCAGTGGCACCATATGTTTAGCAGCGTTAAAACCGATACTACCGTTGCCGGTTTAGAATTAAATACCCTCGGAGATGGATTGTTTCACGCTGCGGATTGGTTGGTAACAGTGGCGGGAATCTTCTGTTTGTGGGGTGCTGTGAAGCGCAAAGATGTTCCTTTGTCAACTCAAACTTTTTTTGGTTCCATATTAATTGGTGCTGGATTGTTTGACTTTGTTGAAGGCATTGTTGACCATCAAATTTTGGGAATCCACCACGTCAAACCCGGTATCAACGAGTTAGCTTGGGATTTAGGATTTCTCGCTCTTGGAGTTAGTTTAGCGCTGTTAGGTTGGATGCTGGTACAGAAAGAAGTTCCCGCAGATACTAAAGTTTAAATGAATGCAGAGATTGGGAATTATACCAAATCCACGTTAAAAATCCCCGACTCTCTTTTTAACTCATCAGTTCATCCAGCAGCCGACTCCAACTACGCAATCAAATCCTCTTGACTCCTAAAATCCAACAAAGCTTCTGCCAAATCATCTAACTGTTCCGCAGATAATCCCTGGATGCTAGTTTGAAATTCCAGTGTAACATCACCCACCCGCCGTATGATATGACGCATAATTAATCCTATTTCCCCCTCAATTTTACCCCTTTCTATTCCTTGTTCGATTCCTGAACGGTGGCGTTGAGTACCTGAATTTCCACAACCACGGTTTTGTTGCCGATAATCTTGGCTTTGACATCCAGGTAAGTGTCTTTCAATCCTGTAACGCTTCCTGCTGAATAAGGGTCAATGATTTCTATTTCTTGGATGGTTGGTTCTCCGTTATACAGCATTGCATTTAGGAAGCTGATTAAATTTTCTGGATGTTCGGAAGATCAAAATATTCTTTTGAATGCAAAGTCTGCTTTGGGGCTGATGAAACCCATATTGTAGAAGGAAGAAGGAAAATGCAATATCTTAGGGATTTTTTGGTTGGTAGTTGCGCTTTACCACCCTTAGCGCAACTACGAAGTTTTTCAATTATCAGCCTGTGGCTTGAGTAGTAGCAGGCGACACAACTAGCTTTCCAGTTATATCCATCGTCGCAAGCTTCAGCACTTCATTAAAAGCTAAACCCCGAATTTTGAGTTCCCACCGAATGCCTTTTGCTTTCATTCGCTTGGCTTTCCGCATATCGACATCAGCAGCTTTTTGATGCAAGAGCAAATATTTCATTGCTGCTGTAGCTTCTACTTTTGTGGGAAATGCAATATAAGTGATAAATCCGCCGTCCCAATGATTGGCGTTGCGGACACTGCTGATAGTCGCAACTCTCGGACTAAATCGGTTCCAGTACAAGTCGCCGTAGCCGATCGACTGTGTATTAACTTGGAGTTTGTTTGCCATTTGACTTAACTCCTATAACCTTGTGTGCGGGGTTAGCAGCACCAATTTGCTGCTATTAACTATTATAGCAAATTACTTAGAAATTGGTAACTGTTGGCTGTTGGCTGTTGGCGGATGTCTAAAACCTCAATTCATATTCAGCAGTGACGCGATTGTCTCCTTGAAAATTACTCGAACCCCTGAGTAAAATTTTATCGCTCAATCGATAACGCACAGTAAATTCTGTCGGTTGATTTGCTGACAAAACTCGAATGATTGAGGCTGAAATATTGCGCGTGATGTCAAACCCAACTTCTAAACCTAAACCGAGAGAACCCGCACCAGAACTGGAACTAGCTGTTTGTACTTCGTTGCCTCTAATCCGAGTGGGAAATAAGCGAAATTCGCTCAATCCTGTGGCGTTAGTAATCGCAGATTGAAGGTTGTTCAATAAACCCGCACCGGCTAAATTTGCGATCGCCAGTGTACTGTCTCCCTGTCCCAAAGTCTGCACGAAACTGCCGCCCAAGAGCGCTACAATCTCTGTTTCCGATCGACTCGGAGAACTCCTCAACTCCAGACTTTCCGCCAACTGAGAAGCTCTTCCCTGCACTAACGCTTGAATTCGGACACTCCGCACATTGCCGAAACTTGTCGGTTCGTCTGCGATTTCAGAGGCTACAGATGTGCCGGGAGTGCGGAACCGCGTTACTTCCTGCACCGAAGTTGCTAATCTCACATCCAGCGTCGGATCGAGTCCTTGTGTTGGTACAAAGATCGCAGTCTGCGGGTATCCTCGATCGAGTCTAAACTCTGTCGTAAACAAATTCACCGACCCGGAAGTCAACCGAATCGTACCCTCTGGGCGAAGGTCATCTAAAGTTCCATTCACCCTCAAGCCCCCAGTCGCCTGAAAACTCAATATCGGCGCACTTGTGACCCGAATTCCCCGACCCAAATTCAGCCGCAAATCGTTCAATCCAACTTCAAAGGAAGGGGAAGTCGGAGTTGCAGGGGAAGGAGAAACCTCAGTTGTAGGGGAAGCAGAAACGTCAGTCGCAGGGGAAGCCGAAGATGTAGAAGCAGAATCGGAAGCAGAAGAGGAAGAAGCTAACTCAGTTGTGCCGCCACCGGGACTCCGGAGAAATACTTCGCCGTTGTACAGTTCAATATTACCGCTCAACTGCGGGCGCCTAGCCGTGCCCCTTGCCTGCACTTGACCGACAACGCCGCCGCTGTACAATCCTCTGAGGTTCACTGCCAACTTGTCGAGATTCACAGCCAGGGGATTATCCGCATCGACATCGCCCTCCGCGAAGGGCACAGACAGCGGAATCACGCCAGCGGCCACAACTTGCCCCTGACTCAACTGTCCCCGAATTCCCTCTACCCGAATACGATCGCCCTCGAAGCGCACCGTCCCAGTCAGCCCTGTCAGCGGTTCTGGGAAGGCTTGCGCGCGGACAGTTGCATTTTCAAAATTCGCAATTCCTTGCGCTATAGGGTCTTGCAGCGTTCCTCCCACGCGAATTTGCACCTGTCCCTGGCCGCTGACCCACGCCACTTGCGGAGTCAATACATTAATAATTGCCAAACCTTCATTTTGCAAATTTGCCCTCACATCAATTTGATTGCTATCAGCTTTCACGGCGGCAAACGGCAACTCAAAAGGCAAACTTCCCTGCACTTCAATCGGTTCGGTTTGAGTTACCAAAGCGCTGCCGCCAAAATTCAGGCGGGCATTGCTGTAACTGAAACTGCCGTCGGCTTGCTTAATCGGTTCTCCGTTTAGCGTACCCTCAAGCAAACTCAATTCTCCCGTGGCTTGCGGGTTTTCCAAACTGCCGGCCAAATTCGCCCGCAAATTCAAATTTCCCGTGACATCCACAAAAGGCAATTCCACCAGTTTTGCCAACTCTTCCACCGGCACATTTTCTACCCGCAACTGCCCGGATTGAGCTTTTTGCCCTAGTTGTCCCGAAAAGCCGATCGCACTTTTTCCCGATCGAATTTCCAAAGGCAAAACAGTTAATATCCCGTCCTGAAAACTGCCTTCAATGCTGAACTTTTCAGCGACATATCTTCCCCACTGCCAGTTATCGCCTTTCACGTTAAATTGAGCTTGCACGCCCGTTTGCAAAGAACCTGCGACAGCAATTTCCGCGCCAAAAGTGCCTTGCAATTGGGATAAGGCAGGCAATTTTTCTGATGATTTAACTGCCTGCTGCTGCTGCAAAATAGTTTCAATTTCGGCCAAGCGGCGCAACTGTACAATTAGCGGGGCTTCTGGTTCTCCTACTGCTACAGTTTGCACGTCGCCGCTGTCACCGTAAACCGGAGGTTTTAAGCCTCTAGCCAAGTCGCCTAAATTGAAATATTGCAAAGCCGCTAAAACCTGCTGTAAATTGCCTTGCTGGACGTTAACTTTCCCGGCAAATTGCGGGTTGGCGCCTGTTTGAACATTGCCGGAAATTAAATATTGACCGCTGCCTTGGCGGAATATGCCATTTGTGAGAGTGGCGCTGCCGTTAGCGTAGCTGAATTCGGCTTGGAAACTGTCACCTTTAATGTAGCCGATCGCCGGTTGGGCGATCGCAATTTGTCCGCTTGCTTGCAAAGTCGCCGGATTTAACGGCATCTTCCAACCGGGCACATTTACTTGTCCCGAAACCGTACCGGTTATCGGCCCCAAACCGACCTCTTTACCGGGTGATAGATTCAAAGCAGCGAGGGGAAAATCGCTTAAATTAACTCGCAAAGTTTCTCCCTCGGTTTGGCCCCTAGCCACGGATTCCCCGCGTTGAATTAAGAAAGATGTCGGCAGAAAAGATTGATTTAAAGCTACTTCAATTTTGTCGCTGGCGCCGGCCAAACGCAAATCTACACTTTTCCCAGCATCCGCATTCACACTCCCCGCCAGTACCGGGTCAAAAGCGATTTGATTTACTGCTAAATCCCGCACTTCCACGTCGCCAACTAAGCTGAGGGCGGCGAGGGTTCCGGTGAGGCTGCCGGTAAAATCGACATTGCCGCGCAGGGGTGGGTTTTGCTGTGAGGAATTTTTGTCCCCAATTGCAGACAAAAATCCTAGTTGTTCTGCGGGTAAGGCTTCCAGGTTAAAGTTGGCGAGTTTGACATCCAAATCTAAGTTGGAAATTGAGGCCCCTCCTTTACCTCCGAGTTCGACGTTAACAAAGCCGTTTGCTGTCAAACCGGGAGTTGTGGCGTTCTCAATTTCCACCCGTTTGCCGTCCCAATTAAATACTGCCTCAAAAGGTTGTTTCAAAAATGGCAATTCCGAGATGCGGAAACTGCCGCCGGCGCGAACATTTTGTAGGGGCGGTGCCCCCGTGCCCGCCCCAATCGGGCCGGATAAATTGATATTGCCGTTAAACAATCCTACAAGCTGGGGGAGATTTTGGGAAGCAGAGGCTACACCTCCGGTTTGCAAGCTTTGTCGCTGCGACTCAAATGCTTGCTGGAAGCGACTTAGAGCAATTTGCTCGCCCTCGATAGACGCGCGCCAATTCCCCGATGCGGCGCTGCCTTTAGCATTGACAATTCCTCCGCCGTTGGCGAGTCGAATTTGTCCGTCGCCGTTGGCGGTGATGTTGTTGGCTGTTAGATTATCTACTGTTCCCAAAATGCGGACTTGGCCGTCGAGGGTTCCCTCAATTTCTGGCGGTAAATCCGCTGTCAGCAAACCTGTTTGTTTGAGGGTTTGTTCTAAATTACTGACGGCAATTCCGTTTGTTTCCAGCAATGCTTGCAAGTTGCCGTTTTCCAATTTTGCCGTAGTATCGATCGCCCCGAGTCGATCGACCACAATCACTCCCTCTCCGCTACCACTAATTCCCTTGGCTGTCAAGTTATCCAAACTGCCCGCTGCTTGGAATTCGCCGTTAACTCTGCCGTCAAATCCTTTAGGCAAAGTCGCCGTTAGCGGAAACAGTTGGAGATTGCGAACAGTTTGTTCTAAGCGGCTGAGAATAACTCGATCGGCATCGGCGAAAGCTTGCCAGCGTCTGTCTTCTAATTTACCTCTAAAAGCAAGAGTACCGTCCCCTATATTGAGTTTGCCGCTGCTGCTGACGCCTATGTCAGCGGCGGTTGAATTATCAAGACTGCCGCTGGCTTGAATTTGATTGGATATTTGTCCGTCAAGCGATTGGAGATTTTGGATTTTGGATTTTAGATTGTTGATATTGGCGACTGTTTGGGGATTGTCAGCAGCGAAAGCTAACCCAACATCTAACAGGGGCAATCCTAAATCTCCTAAGCGCCGGATGGAAGTGCGATCGGTTTCTGCTGTTGCTTGCCAGTTTCCCGCTACCAATTCTCCTTTTAAATTAACATTGCTGCCAGCAAGATTGAGTCTGCCGCTGCCGCTGGCATTGATGCTGCTACCCGTCAAATTGTCAAGACTTCCCGATGCTGTAATTTGACTCGATAGGAGTCCGTCAATCGATTTTAGATTTTGGATTTTGGATTTGAGATTGTTGAGATTGGCCGATTGCTGATTTTCGGGATTGAATGCTGAAGCCACATCTAAAATCGGCAGTGTCAAATCTACCAAGCGGCTGATGGAAGTGCGATCTGTTTCTGCTGTTGCTTGCCAGTTTCCCGCTACCAATTCTCCGTTTAAATTCACATTGCTGTCGGCAAAATTGAGCCTACCGTTGCCACTAACATTGATTCCGCCAGCAGTCAAATCGTCAACATTTCCCGCAGCTTGAAATTTACCTGCTAGCTGTCCGTTTAACGTTTTAAAATTTTGGATTTTAGCTTCTAAATTCTCCCGATTGGCGGGCGTTTCCCGTGTTAATAACGGCAACCCGATATCAATCAATTGATTGACAGCAACTTTTTCAGTGTTGCCGAAAACTTGCCAACGACCCGATTCTAGTTCGCCATTAACATCAACAATACTGTCAGCAATATTCAGCGTTCCCTTGCCCGTCGCAGCGATCGCATTTAAACTCAAATCGTCCAGAGTTCCGGCAGCTTCGGCGGTTCCGCTGAACAAACCAACCCGTTCAGGAGGCAAATTAAGGTCTGGCAGAACTTGCTGCAAACTGTTGAGGGCAACGCGATCGCCCTCGATGATAGCTTGCCACTGACGGTCTTTTAGTGCAGCATCCACGTTAACAGAAGCGTCGCCAATTTTCACAACCGTATTTTGCAAATCCGCCGAATTCCTTGCGGCTCGAATTTGGCCCGCTGCGGGGAAAGTTCCTTGCGGTGCTTGCCATTGAACTCTCGCTTGAATGTTGTCTAACGGACCAAAAATTTGAGCTTTTGCGGAGACACTGCCAATTGTAACAGTAGCAGGAATTGGGAGAGCGTAAATTTGGGCGAGATTATCTGCAGGCAAGTTTTCAGCTTGCAAGTCAAACACCAAACCAGATGGATAATTGCTACTTTTTAAAGCAATATCAACTTGACCTTTGCCGCCAATTTTACCACCCGCCGCAGGCACTACCAAGATATCGCTCAAAGCCAATGATAAAGAGGAAAACGGGGGAATAGAAGATTGAGAATTTGGAGTTGGGGTTTTAGCTATTTTCCCGCGTTCCAATTTGAAATTAGTGCTAATATTATTTAATTGCAGTCGATCGACCGTAGCGGGTTTTGTCGAGGCGATCGCACCTGTCACCACCGGTTGATCGACGGTTCCAGTTAGCTTGACATCCGCTTTCACTTCCCCGGCAACAGCAACGGGTAATACTACTTTCTGTCCTAACTCTGTCTCCACCGCACTGACAACACTTGCAAAAGCCACTGGTTGCACGCTAGTTGCCAGATTGAAGCTAGCGTTCTCCAAATTAAAATTAGTTCCAGTTGCAACTGTTCCGGCTATTCTAAGCGGAATTAGACCGTAATTAGCCGCCAGACTATCGACAATCACAGTAGTTCCCTGAAACCGCAACTGACCGCTGCTATTTTGTATGATTTGTTTCAAGGGAGAAATACTCGCTTGCACTCCTGCAAAACTAGCGGTTCCGGTAATTCCCGATACTTTATTCTCTCGCACTTGCACGGTCAAATTGCCATTAGCAAGACCTTTTTGTAAAGAAATGCCGGAAAGTTTCAGCAAGCGAGCGAGGTCGGACAAAGGCAAATTTTGACCTTGCAACTGCAGGTTAGTTTGAGCTGCAGGTAACATAGAATCAGCTTTAAGTATAAAATTATCGCTGTTAGTAAACTGACCGTTTACTTCGTAGAGAACTCGCTGGTTTTGGTCGCGAAATAGAGCACTGCCATTTTTCAGATTTACAGAAATAGGAGCCGAAGTTGTCTGCCCGACTGCGGGGCGCGGTACCAAAACTGCGACGGTATTTTCAGCTCGAATTGCTTCAACTTCAGTTTTAAATAAACCCGGAGATTTCTGCTCCGCAGTTGGAATATTAACCCAGCGGCCTTTAGCATCCTGTTCGATATAAGCGCTGGCTTTAACTAAGGTAATATCTAATTTGAGATTGCGGGTGAACAGCAGTTGCAAAACCGAAAACTTTACTTTAACTGCTTCTGTAGAAGCGTAATCCGGATCGGTAGGAGTTGCAGGTAAAGTCGATCGGCCAAACCGCAAACTTGTGGGAGAAAATCCCTCCAAACGTCCGAGTTGCACGGGCCGCTTCAGCAACTGACTGACTTCAGTTTCCACCAAAGGAGCTAACTTTTCCCGCACCCACTGGTATCCTACCGCCGCCGCAACCAAGGCGAGAATACCCAATCCCGTACCGCTAAGCAGCAGCAGACGCCACCAGCGGCGGTGGGGACGGGGTGCGAGTTGATTTTTGTTATCGTCGGAGTTAGTCATGGGTGTTTCTCAGAAATCAGAGAATTCAGGAATTAAGAAAATCAGCCGATTTTAGACAGGTATAATTTCTATGATTCGCCAGCGTGGCTTCTGCCTTTGGTAGACTCAGAATTTAGGTCGGAAGTGCCGATCGGGCGCAGCGAAGGTCGAAGGCACGCCCCCACTCCAGGGTAGACTCCAGAAACCTTTACCGAACTTAATCAAAACACGCAAGATCACCTAAAACCAAGTCCTCCAACTCCCCCAAATCCTCTAGGTTTCCCCCGCTGTGCAGGATCGGCGGTCAATCTAAAATCTCAAATATCAAACCAAGTCGTCCAAATGCCCCAATTCCTTTCGATCCCGCCAGTGCAGGATCGCTGGTCAATCTAAAATCTAAAATATAAAATTTAAAATCGGTTGCCCGATCGCTTCTAAGATAAAAAAACGGTGGTTAAGAAGGTCTTTAAAACTTATGCGAGTGTTCGTCTTACTCTTCAATGCCCGCACCGAGAATGAGGGAATTCATACCATTCAACTCGGCGATCGCAATAAAGTTCTGATGTTTGAGTCAGAAGACGACGCCACCCGCTTTGGCGTGATGTTGGAAGCTCAGGATTTCCCAGAGCCCACTGTCGAGGCGATCGACGAGGAGGAAATTAAGGATTTCTGCAACAGTGTTGATTATGATTGGGAACTCATACCGGCGGGGGCGCTGGAGATTCCGCCAGAAAACAATGTAACACAAACTCAGTGGCAGCCGGAGCCGGAGCCGGATCTCGATCTGGATTCTGAGGTGTCCCAAAACGAACTGGATTCTATTCGCCGCCGACTCGAAGGACTTTTGTAAAAGGAAGGTTCGGGAACGGATTGTGTAGCGGAGCTAACGGATGGATATTGAGATTCGAGGCTCGATGTGAAGAAGGAAGAGGGAAGAAGGATAAATTTAATCTCTTCCAGCGTACTCCATCAAGGGCTTGATTTGTAGATACAGGCTTGCAGGCTGAACCTGGGAGTCTGTATGTCTCTTGACTTCGCTTGAAGACCGACAACTGACAATTAACAACTGAGAAAAAATGAAGAATTTGGAAGAACGGGGCCATCTGCTGACTGAACAGGTGAATACCAACAGCGAGAATTTAGACCAACTCAGTTCGATCGAATTAGTGGACTTGTTCAACCGGGAAGACGCCCAAACCTTAAGCGCGATCGCCCGTGCCCGCGAACAGTTAGCCCAAGCGATCGATATTGCAGCCGAGTCTCTGCGTCAAGGAGGTCGCCTGTTTTACGTCGGTGCGGGTACTTCCGGACGTTTGGGGGTGCTGGATGCGGCCGAGTGTCCCCCCACCTTCTGCACGCCGCCAGAACTCGTACAGGGCATAATTGCCGGGGGTGCGGGGGCTTTGGTGCGGAGTTCGGAGGATTTGGAGGATCGGGCTGAAGATGGGGCTGAGGCGATCGCCCACCGTCACATTACCAACTTAGATGTGGTTGTCGGGATTACGGCTGGAGGTACGACGCCGTTTGTCGCGGGCGCTTTGCAGGCGGCACGCCAGCGGGGGGCGAAGACTGTGTTTATGGCCTGCGTACCCGTCGAACAAGTGAATTTTGAGGCTGATGTTGATATTCGGTTGTTGGTTGGCCCGGAGGTAGTGGCGGGTTCGACGCGCTTGAAAGCGGGTACAGTAACAAAAATGGCTTTAAATATCATTTCGACTGGCGTAATGGTGAAGCTGGGGAAAGTTTACGGCAATCGGATGGTTGATGTGGCGGTGACTAATAAGAAATTGCGCGATCGGGCTGTGCGGATGTTGCAGGATTTGACTGATTTAAGCCGGGAGGAGGCGGGTTTTTTGCTCGAAAAAAGTGGCAAGTCTGTTAAATTAGCTTTGATGATGCACTGGACTAATTTGGAGAAGGAAGAGTGCGATAGAATTTTGGGCGAGTTTCAAGGGAATTTGCGATCGGCTGTGGCATCAATTAGTCAGTAGTCATCAGTCATTAGTGATTAGTGAGAGGTGATTTGTTAGCACAATGCCTTTCGCCGATCATGCCCCATGCCCCATGCCCCATTCCCTATTCCCAAGTCATTAGTGATGAGTCATTTGCACTATCGATTCAAAAAATTGTGAAATCTCTTCAGTGGACCTGATGTGATAAACACTTTTGGTATTTTGAGCGCGATCGACATACTCGCGATATCTGGGAGTTAAATACTTGTGACACAACCAAAGAACACGGTAACTATTAATTGAACTCTTCAAGATAGGACTCTTTTGGGGCCAGCCTTCTGGCGGTATAAACTTACCTGTAATCAGCCGTTTAGTCACCCACCAGAAATGCACGTATAGGGGCAGATCGACAAAAACCAGAGTATCTGCCTCGTTGAGTCGAAGCCATAGGGTTTCCATGCACCCAAAACCGTCTATAATCCATCGGTCAGTCGCCAAAATTTTCTCATGGGTATGCTTATATTCTTCATTGGGAACCTCAGCGCCCCCAGATTGATATTGAATTTTATCCAAGGGGTAAAGTGGCAAACCAGTGATTTCCGATAATCTCTTGCTGAGAGTTGATTTACCACCTCCAGCGTTGCCAAACACCGCTACTTTTTTCATAGTTACCCTTTTAGTAATTTAGTTATTAGTCATTAGTTATTAGTTATCAGTAGCGGACTCAAAGCTGAAGATAGAGCGAATTTGTAGCTTTTAAAAAAGTCAACTTCGGTGATTTTTGACGTGGATCATTGACGTTTTTTAGAAATGCGATTAGGGTCAGTATATATATTTGTTATTTGGCGATCGCTTGGATATTTTATCACACAAGCGGTCGCGGTTCGGTATTGTCGATCGATTTGTAAAATATCGGTCAAATCTAAGGCGATCGCTCCTTAGTTAAAAAAGCCGTTTCTGAAGCCAACGCACCTAGTACGAGACTGCTGGATACTCTACCCACTTTAAATTCTCAAACCGAGTCATATGCAACCAAAGCCTAACCTTAACCTATACTCATCCTTGGCGCATCTCCCCTGGCTGAAAAAAAGCTACACTGCCAAAATTATGGTGGTTGCATTTTTAGGCACGCACGTTCCTTTGCTAACCTTAATGGTCTGGTTTCTTACCTCAAACGCTTACTCTGTAGAGACATCAGTCCGGGTTCTGCTGATTGCTCTGCTGGCGACATTAGCAGGTACGGCAGCAACGCTTTCTACGCTACGCTACCTCCTGGTTCCGGTAATCTTAACCTCGGAGGCTCTACAAAACTACCTCGATACAAGAACATTACCGAACTTACCCACAGAGTTTGCTGATGAAGTCGGTACGCTGATGGCAAATTCCTCACAAACGCTTTACAAACTAGATGAATTGATTAATTACATTACCCATTACGATGAACTGACTGGATTGCCAAATCGTGACTTATTCTGCGATCGCCTGAATCAAACCCGATCTCAAAATCACTCACCCTTGGTCGCAGTGCTCGTATTGGGTATCGACGATTTCACAGGGATGCGCCATGCGTTGGAGCCTGGGATATGCGACTTACTAATTAGAGCCGTTTCCCAACGGGTGGTACAGTGCATGGATGGGTCAGATGTCTTGGCGCGTTTGAGCGATGGTGAGTTTGCGATCGCTCGCAGCGAACTCCACTCGCTGGAGAGTGTGGTCAAGCTATCCCAACTGCTGCTGAGTACGCTAGCAAAACCTTTCTCTGTAGAGGGTCAACCGATCCACCTCACCGCCAGTCTTGGCATTACATTGAACCATTTAGAAAATACCAATTCTCCAGAGCAACTTCTTCAGCAAGCTCACTTCGCACTTCATCAGGCAAAGCAGCAAGGGCGGAGTCACTATCAGTTTTATTCACCCGAAATGAACGTTCAGTTACAGGAGCGACTGGCCCTAGAAAATAGCCTGCGCGGAGCGCTGGATCGTAATGAACTACTGGTTTACTATCAACCGCTGATCGACTTGCACGGCGGACGGGTGACAGCAACGGAGGCGCTGGTTCGCTGGCAGCATTCTACAGAGGGTTTGGTCTCTCCGGCAAAATTTATTCCGATCGCCGAAGCCAATGGCGAGATCGTCCCCATTGGTGAATGGATCTTGCGAACGGCTTGCGCTCAAAACCGTCGCTGGCAACTCGCAGGGCTGCCAGCCCTGCGGATTTCGGTGAACCTGTCGGCTCGACAATTTGAGCAGGCGAATCTGGTTGAGATGGTTCGCCAAATTTTGGCAGAGACCGAACTCGAAGCTGCGTATTTAGAACTGGAAGTGACTGAAAGTGCATTGATGACTGACATTGAGCGATCGGTCAAAACCTTAACGCAACTGCGAGAACTTGGCGTGTCGATCGCCCTAGACGACTTTGGCACAGGTTATTCTTCCCTCAATTACCTGCAACGGTTTCCGGTTAATATGCTCAAGATCGATCGATCCTTTGTCAACGATATACTGTCTAACCCGGACAGCGCCACCATTACTGATGCCATCATTGCTCTGGCAAAAAGTCTGCGGTTAACGATCACCGCAGAAGGCATTGAAACCAAGGAGCAGCGTGACTACCTGCAAGCGCGAGGCTGCGATGAAGGTCAAGGGTTTTACTTCAGTCGCCCTGCTAACGCTGATACAATCACCAAACTGCTAAAGGACTCGCTTCAGTCTGATCCAGCATCTATCGCTCTTGCCACCCACTTTTAAGCTGAACCAGTCAAGAACTCGCCGTCAACCCGAAGGGTATGACGGAAGCTTGCAAAAAGCTCTGACTTGACGGGATTAAGTTGGCTTTCACCGGTAATGCGATCGTAAACTCAGTACCCCTGCCTGCGGTTGAGTTGACGGCGATCGTAGCGCCGTGTTTTTCCGTCCACGACTGCATAACAACTAATCTCTCAAAACAGCCACCCCGATTATTCTCTCAAAGTTAAACGTAAAGCGCTCTCGTTTTTAGATTTCTGACTTCTCCAAGAAGTCGGGAATCTGGGTATGCTGTTTTTTAGGCGTTGACAAAAACAGAAGATGTAAGCTGACTTTCACTTACACCTTGCACGATGCCCAAATAATTGTTCCCCGACTTAATCGCCGTAGAAGCGACACTTGCCCCTCCATCCAACTGCAAACTCACAGCTTCAAAAGTCAAGTTTGCAAACCCGATACCGTCCGTCAAACCAATTTTATCCCCAGCCCCAAAATCGACGATTACGTCTGCACTTATTAAAGTAGCCGCAGCAGACAAACCTCCTGCTAGGATAAACGTATCATTTCCAGCACCGCCCGTCAGCATATCTTGCCCGCGATCGCCCGCCAACAAATCGGGCCCGTTACCGCCAGTCAAGACATCATCTTCTTTGCCGCCGCGAATAGTATTGTTACCGTCCGATCCGATTAGTCGATCGTTATCGTTATTGCCGCTGATAAAATCATTGCCAACACCGCCTTCAATTGAATCCGACTCTTTGCCACCCGATAAGCTGTCATTGCCGCCTGCGCCATTAATTGTATCCGCACCTTGCATTCCATTAATGCTATCAACACCTTCTCCCCCGGTGATATTGTCTTTGCCGGAAAGGGCAAAAATTGGCAATCCCGCAGCATTTGTCGGTATTTGAGTATCGGCACTATCTGATAGGAAATAATTGCCGTCGCTGGCTGTATTTTTGGGTGCTTGTGTCGGGCTGCCGTCCCCTATAGCGTTGGGTATTGGCGAAGTAATCGATACCGATGTGTTGGGAGTTGGTGTGGGAGTTGGTGTGGGTGTCGGTGTCGGTGTCGGTGCGGGATTGACACTACCGTCAAGAGAAGTCGCAAAAACTTGCGTCCAATAGTGATTCCAATTTTCTGTGCCCGTATCGTCGGCTAAGAAATAGTAACCGATGCCAATTTCTTTGAGATTCGGGTTAAGAATGTTAGCGCGGTGGCCGCTGCTGTTCATCCATGATGATACAACTTGTTCGGGTGTAGAAGAGCCAGCAGCGATGTTTTCTGCCGCCGCTGAGAATTGATAGCCCGTTGCACTAATCCGACTTCCTAATGACGAACCATCTTTTCCGGTATGGGAAAAGAAGTCTTGCAGTGCCATGTTTTGGGTGTGATTTTCCGCAGCATTTAGTAACTGAGTATTTAAGGTTAGCGGGGACAAACTCAATTTACTGCGTTCGATATTGGTAAGTTCTAAAACTCTATTAATAAAGTTTTGATTGGTTGGGCTTGGTGCTACTTGAGAGGCCGATCGCTCTCCTGTTAAAATGTCCAAAGACTCAGAATCAGAAGCGGAATTGGGTAGTTGTTCAAGCATGGGGATGATCAACAGTTTTAAGACTTGGTTTTGCTGGTAGATGGCTTACCGTCTTAACGATAGTTTCCCCGATCGCTAGCTGGCTGGGCACAATTCAATAATTTTGTTAATCCCTGCCGCTGCTCTATTTATTCTAATTATAGCTGTTGTCAAACTGTGGATGTCAAGATCCCAGCTCTGGTTGGGAAAGGGAAGAGTACGCTCGAATTTAAGGAGAATTTCAATGGAATTTGCGATCGCCCGTCGCATCAATACAATTTTAAATTTGAGATTGAAGATTTGAGATTTTTCCTGATTAGTAAGGTTTGCGCTACCCAACCAGCCCGCTGGCTGGCTGGCTAGAAACCCGGTTTCTACAAGTTTTGCAGACAGGAACAAGAAATATAGAAAGAAACCGGGTTTCTGAATTCTGTGTGCGATCGCGAACAGAGTTGTTACTAGAACCCGCACAAAAAATTCTAAATTAATTCAAAATTCACAACCGCGCAGAGTTGTTCGCGATCGCCAAAGCAATCTCAAGATTTCAAACTATTTTCTTGTCCGACTTTAGCTTCCTGAGCAACTTGTTCAACCTCATCTTTGGCGAGAATTTCCAAAGCCGCCTCTGCTTCTTTACCGCCCAACCTCCCGAGAGCTTGAGCTACTCTGTAACGGATCTGCCAATCTGCATTGGAAACGTAGGGAAGCAGCAGTGGCAGCGCCCGTTTATCTCCCAATTCACCTAATGCGCTGATGGCAATGGTTTGGATCAATTCGTTTTCAGAAGTCAGGGCATTTTCTAACATTGGAAAGGCTTTCGGATCTCCCATTTCTCCCAAAGCCGCAATGATGCTCAGTTGCACCAGCCATTCAGAGGTACTGCTATAAACTTGCTGCAAATCTTCTAAAGCATCGGTTAATTTCAATGCGCCCAAAGCATCGGCTGCTGCTGCTTGCACGTCGGGTTCGGGGTCGTTGTTCAGGCTGTTTCGCAGTACCTCTAAAGCGTTCGGCAGATTCTGCGTACCGAGGGTTGATATCTGGCTGACTGCTGCGTAGCGAACCCGGACGTTTTTATCGCCGATCGCAATTTGAATCAGTTTGTAGGCGATTGCGGGTTCTAGTTGCCGCAGTTGGTTGACTGCTCGCAGTCTTTCGCCAAAATCCTCGGAATTCAGCAATTGTTCGACAGACTCAGGGGTAATGCTCATTCGATTTTAAATTTGATAATTGGTAATTGGGAAGAAGGAAGAGGGAAGAGGGAAGAAGGAAGAGGGAAGAAGGAAGAGGGAAGAAGAAGCAAGAAAGAAAAAATTGCTCTGCGTCTATTCCTGACTTCCGTGTCGTGAATCTAGATAATTGGTAATTGCAAAAAGTCAGGGAGATTGAAAGAGCGATCGACTCATTTTTTGATAAAGTCCTGGAACTGCAACCGTTAATTAAGATTCCGCAGCCATCGATCGGATAATATCTCCCCTAGTGAGGATGCCGATTACTTTGCCAGCAGAATCGACCACCGGCAATCGGTGGATGCTGCGATCGTGCATCAGTTTGGCAGCTTCTTGGACAGATTTGTCGGGCCCGATGGTAACGGGTTCTGTACTCATCGCTTCTCCTACTGTTTGTCCTAAAGCCTTGTGCAGATCTCGCTCGTAACGAGATGGATTTTCTAAGTAAATCACGCTGTCAAGCACCATGATGTAAGCGGGGGGAGTTACGCCGGTTTCCCGCCACATCAAGTCGGTTTCGGAGATGACTCCTACCAACACGTCATTCTCATCTACGACGGGAAGACCGCTAATGCGTCGATCGGCTAAAATTTTAATCGCTTCGTTCAAGGGCATTTCGGGTCGCGCCAAGATGGGCTCGCGGCTCATCACATCGGCTACTGTTTTTGGCATGATTAGCGGTTGATTGAGTTGTTGCTCTAAATCGATCATATCGGGAAAGCGCGGCACAGACTGAAGAAAGGCAGATCTGCTGAAGGGATTCGTTAGAAGGTAGAAGGAAGGAAAAAGTTTGAATGCCAGAATTTTGCTGTTTTTTTCGATCGCACTATAAAATTCTGCCGTTTGCCTCCCTCCGGCGAGCGATCGGCTTGAGAAGATTGTTAAGATATCTTAAAGAGCGGATAAATCCTTACCAATGCCAGAATCTCCAGCCCGAGAACCAGACTCCCAACCAGAAGCGCGCTGTGTATTGGTTTGCCAGTATCTATCTTGCCTGAAAAATGGTTCAGCAGCAGTGCTAGCTGCTTTTGAAGCTCAACAAGTTGCAGGGGTGAAAGTTGAGGCTACTAGCTGTCAGGGACAGTGTACCACTGGCCCGACTGTGCGAGTTACCCCGGACGAAATTTGGTATTGTCGAGTTAAACCGAGTGATGTACCTTTAATTGTGGAAGAACACCTCAAAGAGGGAAAACCTGTAGAAGCGCTGTTCAATCCGAGAATTCATGCGCGTTATTATTATTAATATTGACTTGATTCGGTGAAACTTCCAAGCTCTGGCGCATCTAATTTTAATAGTTATTGTTAAGGAACTGCCACTTTGAAAATCCAAGGAATTGCGCTTAGTTTGTTAGTGCTGGTGCTGGGGCGTCCGTCGGCGGTTGCGGCTCAAACGTCGGCGGTTGCAGGGGATATTTGTCCTGGGGAATTGGGAGCGCAAGTAGATGCGATCGCCAATCGTCCCGAATTTAGCCGATCGCGCTGGGGCATTTTGATTCAACCTCTATCTTCTACTACTACTCTCTACAGCCGCGACGCCACCAAATATTTTATTCCAGCATCAAATGCCAAGCTGCTAACTACAGCCGCTGCTTTGCAGAAACTCGGTGCAGATTTTCGGATTAAGACTTCCGTTTACAGCGGCGAAAATGGAAGTTTGTACGTTGCCGGCAGGGGAGATCCGAGCATTGCTGAGGCTCAGTTGAAATCTTTGGCGCAGCAGTTGAAGCAGCGGGGAATCAGTCAAGTTAACCAGTTGATTGGCGATGACAGCTATTTTCAAGGCAGTGCAGTCAATCCGAATTGGGAATGGGAAGACGCGCAAGCTGGCTACGGAGCGCCGATTAACAGTTTAATTTTCAATCAAAACGCGATCGACCTTCTCTTGTCGCCACAGGCGATCGGGCAACCTCTGAAAGTTACTTTTGCCGAACCAAAGCTGGCAAATCAGTGGCAACTTCAGAACAATACTGTTACCGTCGCTCAAAACGAATCTGAGTTTATTGAAGTTGGCCGGGAGTTCGATCGACCTATAATTCGAGTGAGCGGACAGTTGAAAGTTGGTGGCGAACCTGAATCAGCTTATGTCGCAGTTGTCAACCCCGCTAATAATTTTTTGCAGTATTTTCAACAAGCCCTGGTGGCTGAGGGAATTCCTGTTAAACAGAGTTTAGTTGCATCGGCTTCTCGCAATTTAAATCAAGAATTAGCGACCGTTGAATCGCCGCCGCTGGCGGAATTGGTGAGAGAAACTAATCGCGAAAGTAACAATCTTTATGCAGAAGTTTTATTGAGATTGCTGGGAAAAGTTACAGGCAAGATGCCTGTGCCACAAGAGGATACAGGTGAAAGCGGTTTGAAAGAGCTAAAGGCAGTTTTAACTCAATTAGGAGTAAATCCAAACAGCTACATATTAGCCGACGGTTCCGGCTTGTCTCGGCACAATTTAATTACTCCAGAAGCATTGGTAGAAACTTTGAGATTTATGGCCAATTCACCTGCTGCATCGATTTACCGCCAGTCACTGTCGATCGCTGGGGAGAGCGGCACTTTGAAAAATCGCTTTAATAATACACCAAATCGCGTAATGTTGCAAGCAAAAACAGGAACTATGAGCGGAGTTTCGGCGCTGTCGGGATATATCGAAGTTCCGAATTACGAGCCGCTGGTGTTTAGCATTATCGTCAATCAATCTGACCTATCGACTGCAAAAATGCGATCGGCAACGGACGAAATTGTGCTATTATTGAATCGCCTGCGCCGCTGTTAAAACAATACATTTAAGGTGATAAACTTGAACTCAGTAGTTACACCTAAAACACAGGACACCCCAAAACCCTACAAGTTTTAAGTTTAATTAGATTGCAGCGGCGGGGATCGAAAAGCAGCTACAATAAAAGTAGAAAAATTAACACCATTGGGACGTTTTAGCCTGCTACCAGTCGGCGGGTTCTGTACTTCCCGAAAATAAGTCTAACTTTCCAACTATGAATTCTTTCGATTCCGAACAGCAACACATCTTTGTCGAAACCAATAACATCCGCCTGCACTGCGTTTCTCAAGGAGAAGGCGAGCTCGTTCTCCTCCTGCATGGGTTTCCAGAGTTTTGGTACTCTTGGCGTCATCAAATCCCTGCTTTAGCGCGTCATTTCAAGGTTGTGGTGCCGGATTTGCGGGGCTACAACGATTCCGACAAGCCGGAAAGCGGCTATGATTTAGATACGCTGAGCGCCGATATTCGCGGTTTGATTGCGAGCCTCGGTTATACAAAAGCTCACGTTGTAGGTCATGATTGGGGAGGGGCGATTGCGTGGCACTTAGCTCAAAAATTCCCCGAACAACTCAACCGCTTGGCAATTTTAAACGCTCCGCACCCGCAGCGATTCGTGCAGGAAATGGCGAGCAATTTAGATCAAATCCGCCGCAGTTGGTACGTTTTGGCGTTTCAGGTTCCCGGCATTCCCGAATGGTTGATCCGGCAAAACTTGAAAGATTTTGTACACAATGTTTTTCAAGGACAAGCTGTTCGCAAAGGATCTTTTAGCGCTGAGGAAACTAAGATTTATCAGACTGCTTTAGAAAAGCCGGGAGTATTAGCTGCCGCTATCAATTATTACCGGCAGATGTTTCATCCACAGAGGCTTTGGAATTTGGGGCAGAAATTAGAACCTGTGACAGTGCCTACTTTGGTGCTTTGGGGAGAAGAAGATGCGTTTTTGAGCCACAAACTTGTAGAAGGTTTAGACAGATTAATTACTGCTCCGTTTAAGTTGAAATTAGTTCCTCACTGCGGCCACTGGATTCAGCAGGAAGCGCCGCAAACGGTGAATCGAGAATTGCTGAGTTTTCTAAGAAATTCTTCTCGTTCTGTGGCTTTGGCATAGAAGGTTTTAAACATTGCAGATGAAAACCCGGTTTAGCTGTAAAGCCGGGTTTTCATCTGTCTAGGGATAGGTGTTTTTTAGGGTGCGTCGTGCCTAGAGTTTCTGGATTACCAGAGAATTCAAGCTAGCTGACGCACCCTAGTTATTTATTAGTCCCAGAGCAAATTTTCTTGGATCAGCAGTGCAATCATCGCAGTTCTGGAACACACACCGAGTTTGATAAAAATCCGCCTCACGTAAGTAGCAACCGTCCAGTGACTAATATTTAAATTTTTGGCAATACATTTGTTGGGCAGCCCTTGGGCTACTAATTGTGCGATCGCTCTTTCCCGTGGACTCAGGCTAATTTCCGGTTTGTAACTTTTGCTTTGCATACTTTTGCAGTGAGGTAACGAGTTAAAATCTAATCAATTAAGGGTAGAATTCCGAGTTTTTCTCGAACTTCAGATAAAGGAGTTTCCCAATCAGATGCAACGTCCCAATTAATTAGCCGAGTGGCTAATTTTCCGTGTTTTAAGCCTTTGATAATTTGTCCGATCGCGCATTTGCCGCTGATCAGTCCAACTAACACTAAAATCGCACAAGAAGGACGAAATACTTGAGCGCGAGTAAACGCTTGAAGTACCAATTCATCTTCTGTTGAAGCTGAAAGACCGGTCAGCACGTGCCAAACGTCGTGGTTTCGCTGAATCCAGTCTCCCGATGCGATCGGCTCAAAGCCTTGTTCGTCTAGAAATCGCGCCACTTCGCACCCTAATGTTCCTGCTGGCAGTTGGCGCAATTTTGCCAAGTCTATTTCAAAATGTCGATCGCTCTCAATTTGAGGATTAATTGTTTGAGCCATCTTTAATATAACTCCTAATTGACCGTCAGCCATAATTTATTCTCCCTTCAACAATGATTTAAGTTTCGAGCAAATTAATTTATGTTGGTCAAGTTCATTTTTGCGCTGAATCAATACGATTTTTTTACGGGCTGAACTTAGAAATCGTATTTTCTGTCAAAGCAATCGGCTGTCAGGAGCTTTTACATTTCTTTACAAGCATTCTTAGATTTGAAATCTGCTACCTGTAAAAATCGCCCTAGTGTTTGGAATCCCAACTTGACTCACCGGGAAGTACCAGTAAAATCCACAGTATTTAGCGGTGATTGGAACCCCCTTACTTACGTATATGAATTTATTCTGCTGCTAATTATTGGAACCTGCAATGAGTCAGAAGTTGAAGCTTGCAGACCTCGTGATGCAGGTGCATACAAGCGAAGAGAGTTGAAGGGAGCTGAAGTAAGGTGAAGTTATGCAGAGTTGATGTTTCGGAATTACGCAGTAGTGCCAATCCCCCGTGGTTGCCGAATTTGTCGTGGCAATCATGGGGGGTGGCCCGTATGTCGTTAGAATGTAGCTCAAATGAGTCACACTCATTTGAGCGACTTGTCAAATATCTTCACCAACAGCTACAAATAAAGTAGAGATTCATATCATACAAGGTGTTGCTGTGAAAAAACTTTCTATTTTGTTATCCACAGGAGTTGTGTCATTGATTTGGTGCGCTGCTGCTAGCGCTACGACTTATGTTAATCCTAACGGTAAAACTACTTTAAACCTGTCAGAAAAAGGGAACAATCGCAGCGGTTTTTACATTACCAAAGTAGGCAATCGGGAATTTTTGGGCAATATTCAAATTACCCGTTCCGAAGGAGCAGCAGGCTCTTACTATTACAATGGGACTTTCAAAGACAGTGCGAGCGGCCCTGGCCGAAAAATTGTTTGTTCTGGGGATATTATCATTGTTAGGCGTCAAGTTGGAAGGAGCAGCCAATTGGGAGCCGAAGTTACTTGGAAGGTGAAAGGAGGAGAAAATTGTCCTTCTATTGGCCAGACATTTAAAGTAAATTTAGTCGAATCTTTACCGCGTCCTAATGCTAGCGGCGACTATACTTCTAGCAATGCTAATACTTGGCTGGGTCAAACTTCTGGCTTAGGAACTTGGCCGTCTTGGCGAGTCACCTCGCGGGATGGAGAACTCAACTGTCGCCAGACTCCCAATGGAGCAATCAAACAAGTTTACCGCGCGAATCAAGATCCAATTGCTGCTGAACTCAGGGGAACAAATGCAATTAAAATTGAGAATGATCAACCCTGGCTGCTGACAACAAAAGGCTGTTATGTGCGGGCTAATTCTCAATACGTTCAGCCAGTTTCTATGCCACAGTAAGTGACCAAAGTGATAAATAAACTGCTGCTCATCTCAAAGCATGACTTCTTAAATAAAGAAGTCATGCTTCTGGGTGTTCTGTTTTTTTAACTTGTTCTACTTAAAACCTAATTTGCCATTTAGTGGCCCAGCAGCAAAGCTTCTTCTGCCAAATCTTGGCTTTCAATAACCTTTGGTTCCTTCAGGATAAAAACACAAAGGAAGCACACAATTACAGCCGCAATTCCGAGTAGCTCAAAGAAGCTGCGGTTGCCTGCCACTGTTTGGGGCAGAAAGCTATAAATGGTCGCATAAATTACAGAGCCGACACTGCCGTAAGCACCGATGTTGCCGGCAATTTGACCAGTTGCTTCTGGTTTAATTAAGGGGGCGATGCCAAAAGTTGCGCCGGCTGCGGCGAAGACAAAGAAGGCACATAACATGGTCATGATAATCACAATTGCTAAATGCCAGTTGGCGCTAATTTGGCTCATTATTAAATACCCCAATCCCACTCCGCCCGTCATGACTGTCAGCGTCCATTTGCGGCTGCCGATTTTATCAGAAATTAAGCCTCCGGCTGGACGGCTGACCAAGTTCATCAGCGGATAGCTAGCAGCTAGAGGCCCGGCGATCGCATGATTTAGATTAAAGGTGTGTTCAAAAAATTCCGGTAACATGGAAACCACAGCGAGCTCTGAACCAAAGCTGACTGCATAAGCTAATTCTAATACGAATACTTGACTGATTTGATAGCGTTCTTGAGGTGGGTAATGTTTTTGACCGGTGACAACTTCTCGGTTAACTTCCCAGGCTTTGTAAGCCTGAATTAAATAGAGTGCTGTCAAACTAATCCAAACAGCGTACATCACATTTGCCGTCAGAAAATTTGCTTTCTGCAAGCGCCACACAATCAAAGCTAAGGCACCAAATAGAGGAATATTGGTCATCGACAGTGCCCAAAAGCTTTTGGCGCTGGTGACTTCCATTGCGCCGTTGCGGGCGGGGCGCTGATAGACTTTGCCGGGAGGAGTGTCTTGAACGTTGCAGTAAAAAATGACTCCGAAAACTGCTGTGGCAATTCCAGTAAGGGCGATCGCCAGCCGCCAATTTGTGTGTCCGACTGAGAGAAAAGCTGTTCCTGCCGCGATCGCCGGTAACGCTGCTTCTGCGGCAAAAGAGCCAAAGTTGCCCCAGCCTCCATAGATACCTTGAGCGAAGCCGATATCTTTTGGGGGGAACCATTCGGCAACTAAGCGAATGCCAACTACGAATCCAGCGCCGACAATTCCCATTGCCAAACGGCTCAAAACCAACTGATTGAAGTTTTGGGCAAAGGCGAATGCCAGTGTAGGAAATGCTGCATACACCAGGAGTGAAGAGAAGGTGATGCGAGGCCCGAAGCGATCGAGCAACATCCCGATAATAATACGTGCAGGAATTGCGAAAGCTAAGTTACATAAACTGATGATTCTGGCTTGCCCAACTGTCAATCCCAAATCGTGCTGCACCGTTGTGCTGAAGGGTGCGTAGTTGAACCACACTACGAAAGTTAAGAAAAAAGCAAACCAACTCAGGTTCAGAATCCGAAAAGGTCCTCTGAACGATAAAAGCCCTTGAAGCATATATAACAACTTGTCCTAATAAATAATACAGATTATTAATTTCGAGTTGACTTTCTAACTGTTTGGGGTAACGGTTTATTTACTTTCGCGCTTTTATCCGTTGCGTTCCAATTCAAGTGGATGTCCAGAGGAAAAATTGTATACAAAGTTACTGTTTATCCTCAAAACGCCAGTTCGCGCATCGAATTGATGCGGCTATTGCATTTAAGTCTAAATTTAGTAATAAATACTTATTGCGTTAAAAATCAAAAAAATGTATATTTGAATACAGAAATTAAATTAATTATAAAAACAGGTAAGTAAAAATGCTTGTACGCTTAACCGAAATAGAAACCCAGCAAGGCGATCCCCACTCAACCAGTGCCATGAACAACGGATTAAAGGTTAAATCAAGACTTTTTAGTTTTCTGACAGTATGTGTAGCAGTGGCTGGATGCTTGGGAACTGCTCCTGGGGCGATCGCCCAGGAAGCTCAACCGCAAGTAAAAGCACAGGCTATCGAGCAATCCAATCAGCAGACAGTCAACAGCACGACAAGTCAACCTACTGCTGCGCCTCAATTCGATGCAGCAGCGCAAGAAGAAATTGCTCAGATGTTGCTGGGATTTATCTATTTTGTGTTGCCAGTGGGTGTGGGCTTAACTATTTTTCTGCACGACAAATATGCTCAGAAGCGCTCTGCTACTCTCAACCAGCAGATAGAAGTTTTAGAGATTTCCTTGCACCAAACTCCTCAACATTAAACAACGTCGTGAAATACTCTTCTTTTAGAACCCCGACTTCATCGAAGAAGTCGGGGTTCTTTGTATTCTCTCAAATGCTTTAGCCCGACATCTTAAAAAAACAGAATAAACAGAGCCCCGACTTCTTTAAAAAGTCGGGGCTCTAACAGCTATCGGATTTATTAACTAAAAGATTTAGATTTCTTCCAAATCCTCTACATCTTCTACATTGTTTAGATCTTCTACATTGTCTAGATCTTCTGCATCCTCATCCTCATTGTCAACAGGGGCAACAGAATTAGCAGAAACCACAGCACCAGTCTCAAGTTTCTTTTTAACTAGCTCCTCAATTTCATTTTTGAAGTCGGCATTTTTCTCCATGTGTTGGATCACTTTGTCTCGTCCTTGAGCTATGTTTTCGCCGTTATAGCTATACCAAGAACCTTTTTTGATAATTACTCCCATTTCGTCTGCCAAGTCAGTAAGACAGCCTAAGGTAGAAATGCCTTTGCCAAATACAATGTCAAATTCGGCAATGCGGAAAGGCGGAGCAACTTTATTTTTAGCAACTTTAACTTTCGTGCGGTTGCCGTACTCTTCTGTGCCTTTTTTCAAGGTTTGAATCCGGCGGATGTCGAGTCGCACGCTGGCGTAGAATTTGAGCGCGTTACCGCCAGTTGTGGTTTCGGGGTTGCCGTAAGTTACGCCGATTTTCTGCCGCAATTGGTTGAGGAAAATGACGGTACAGCCAGATTTGCCGATATTACCAGTGATTTTCCGCAAAGCTTGGCTCATCAAGCGCGCTTGCAAACCCATGTGGGAGTCGCCCATGTCGCCTTCGATTTCGGCGCGTGGGACGAGGGCGGCTACGGAGTCAATTACTACGATATCGACGGCGACGGAACGCACGAGTTGATCGACAATTTCTAGGCCCATTTCGCCGGTATCCGGCTGGGAAACTAATAGATTTTCAATATCGACGCCTAAAGCTGAGGCGTAGGTGGGATCGAGGGCGTGTTCGGCATCGACGAAGGCTGCGATACCGCCGGATTTTTGGACTTCGGCGATCGCGTGGAGGGCTAGAGTGGTTTTACCGGAACTTTCCGGGCCGTAAATTTCAATGACTCGGCCTTTTGGCAAACCGCCGCCCAAAGCAATGTCCAGTGTCAGGGCTCCGGTGGAAATGGTTTCTACCCTCATGCGAGTGGAGTCTCCCAATCGGACGATCGCTCCTTTGCCAAAGCTGCGCTCGATTTGGGACAGTACGGAAGTTAGAGCTTTTTGCTTTTCTGAGTTTTCAGTGGAAGTTTTTATAGACGTTTCTTTTTTTGCCATTTGCGGTACGCGGGTAGACCCCTTGCGGAGCTTGTTGATTAACTGTACAACACGTATGTTAGCAGTTATTTTTGGGGTCTGGAGGTTCTGGGAGGATCTGGTTGAAGATTCTTGATTTTGGGGAGGGCTCAGCCAGAGCCAGCTTTTTGAACGCTCTGATATATAAAGTATTCCGCATCCGGCAGAGGGTAGAATTATTGTCTGTTAGAGGATGTACTGGGTATCGATCGCTCTCGGAGTGCGGTTTACGATGATCTACAGTTCCAAATTCCGTGAAGCGTAGCTATCCCGGAGGGAATCGCCACAATTAGGACAAGCATGGGATCTACAACACATCAAGACACATCTGTTAATACCAAAAATTCCCGCTGGCTGATGAGCTTATTGGCGATCGGCATTTTACTAGGTATCGGATTTCGGTTTTTTGAGCTCGATCGCAAACTTTACTGGCACGACGAAGCTTACACATCAATCCGCGCCGCTGGTTTCACCCGTCAAGAAATCGACGACGAACTATTCCAAAACCGGATTTTCCCCGCACCACAATTGCAAAAATATCAGCGGATTAAACCGGGAAGTACAGAAGCAGACACAATTCGTTCTTTAGCACTAGAAGACCCGCAGCATCCGCCTTTATACTTTCTCATGGCTCGTTGGTGGATGCAGCAATTTGGCAGTTCTCTAACAGCATCCCGCACTTTGCCAGCGATATTGAGTTTGCTGTCGCTGCCTTTGATGTACGTGTTAGCTCAGGAACTTTTCGCCTCGAATTTGGCTGCGTTATTAGCAACAGCACTTGTGGCTTTATCTCCCTTTGACATATTGTTTGCTCAGACCGCAAGGCAGTACAGTTTGCTGACAGCAACAGTTATTGGCAGCAGTTGGCTGCTGCTAAGAGCAGTGCGGTTGCGGGGTTGGCAAGATTGGGTATTTTACTCGCTGGCGATCGCCTTTGGTTTCTACACTCACCCTTTCTTCAGTTTAACACTCATTGGACACGGAGTTTTTATAATTTCTTACTGGTTGTTTGTCAAAAAAACAAAATTGCCAGGTCACGTAACTAATTCCCAATTTTTCTTAGCAGTAACAGCAGCTTTAATATTGTATATCCCCTGGATTTACGTGCTGGCGACAAACCTGGAACGAGCATCAGCTACGACAGATTGGACGCGAGTATCTCCGGGTTGGCTGTATCTTGTCAAATTGTGGACACTCAGCTTTACAGCCTTATTTTTTGACTTCGACTTTGAGTTTAATAATATTTGGACTTATCTGCTGAGATTGCCATTTTTGTTGTTAATCGCGGCAGCCCTTTACACAATCTGCCGCAGGGTTAGCACTTCAACTTGGCTGTTTATTGTAACATCAATTTTTGTACCTTTTTTGATACTGGCATTACCGGATCTAATCCTAGGTGGCAAACGTTCCGCCGTCAGCCGCTATCTGATTTCCTGCTTTCCCGGAGTGCAGCTAGCAGTTGCTTACTTGATCGCCAGTAACGTGAAAACTCAGCAGCGGTTTTGGCAAGTCATTTTAGCCTTGGTATTTACAGCAAGTGTAGCCTCTTGTACAGTTAGCGCTTTTTCTGATACTTGGTGGAGCAAAGACTTGAGCTATTTTAATGCTGAAGTTGCGAAAATTATTAACAAAGAGGCGATAGCTAATCGGTCGATTAAAGATACAATTGTAATTAGCGATCGCGGCAACGATTTTACGAACATGGGAGATTTGCTGTCTCTGAGTTATTTGCTCGACAAAGACGTGAGGCTGATGCTGATGAGCCAGTCGCCAGATATGGAGATGCTGAACAAATATTCGGCTCCCCTGGTGTTCCGCCCTTCGGAAAAATTGCGATCGGCACTCAAGCAAAATCAACGCCGCTTAGAGCCAATTTTGCAGTATGCCAGACTTTTTCGAGCGCGGCGAGCTTCTTAGAGAAGATTGACAGAAATTGACGATCGTCCCCGGTAGGGTACGTCAGTCGATTTTAGATTTTAGATTTTAGATTTTAGATTTATTCCACAGATGAATCTGGGAGATTAAACTTTGGTCTAAAATTTTTGGAGATTCACGACAGGAGTAAGTGGCACAGTATCGGTTTTTGGGCGGGGTCAGAAAAAACTGTTTGAGTTGCCTCAAATATTTCGACTGAGGCACCTTAAATCACTATTTGGGCATTTTTGTCAATATTCGCGTTAAGATCCGTCATAAAAAAAAACTGTGTGAGTTGTCTCAAGTATTGGGGCTGACACACCCGACATCATCAGCAATAATTATTTGAATACTTAGGATAAAAAGCAATGCAAGAGTTAAATAATTCATCTTCCGAATCCGCGCAGAAGTTTCGCAATCTTCAGACAGAATTACGCGAACGTTGGCGAGCGATAGAAGAATTCGACAGCGGAGATTGTGACATTATTATCATTCCTTCTGTCAGCTTAGATCAGCAAGAAATGCGGAAAATTGAGGGTGCTTACCACTACGAAGAGCGGCATTTATTTTCATTGATCCGCCTGCGAAACCCCCGCACGCGCTTAATTTACATTACCTCGGAACCCTTGCACCCGATGATTGTGGATTATTACCTGCAATTGCTGCCGGGAATTCCATTTTCTCACGCGCGCGATCGGCTTTTGCTGTTCAGTGCTTACGATGCTTCTGCCAAATCCCTCACCCAGAAAATTTTAGAGCGCCCCCGCTTGATGGAGCGCATTCGTCAAGCAGTGCGGCCGACAAAATCTTATATGGTTTGTTATAACTCGACGCCCTTAGAACGCGAGTTATCTGTTAAATTGGGGATTCCTTTGTGGGCCAGCGATCCCGATCTGTTATACTGGGGAACAAAAAGCGGCAGCAGGCAAATTTTCCAAGAATGTGGCGTGCCTTATCCTGACGGTTCCGAGTTGGTTTGGAATGCGGAAGATTTAGCAGAAGCTGCCGCTCAATTGTGGGAACGGCAGCCGGATTTGCAGCGGATGGTAATTAAGTTAAATGAAGGTTTTTCGGGGGAAGGAAATGCAATTCTAGATCTGCGTTCCCTGACAAGTAAAGCGCCTCATGAAAGAGCGAAGGCAATTGGGGATTGCTTCCATAATTTGCGCTTTCAATCCACAGGCGAAACCTGGGAAAATTTTAGCAGCCGCATTCCCGAATTAGGGGCAATTGCCGAAGCATTTATCGAAGGAGAAGAAAAGTTCTCGCCCAGTGTTCAAGGCAGAATTATTCCCAGCGGGGAAGTAGAAATCCTCTCCACTCACGACCAGATTTTAGGAGGCCCAGACGGCCAAATTTTCTTGGGTTGCCGATTTCCTGCGGACGAATCTTACCGGCTGGCGTTGCAAGAATTGGGATGGAAAGTCGGGCAAAACTTAGCTAAAAAGGGGGCTTTAGAGAGATTTGGAGTAGATTTTCTCGCTGTAAAGCAATCCGATGGGAAATGGGATCTTCAAGCAATAGAAATTAACTTACGTAAAGGAGGCACAACTCATCCGTTTATGGCTTTGAAGCTGTTAACAAACGGTCGGTACGAGCGTACTAACGGATTATTTTACAGCCAGCAGGGCCGTCCGAAATATTATGTCGCTTCGGACAATTTGAAAAAAGAGCGCTATCGGGGATTATTACCGAACGATTTGATGGATATTATTGCTGACAATCAACTGCACTTTGACAGCGGCACAGAGACGGGCAGCGTGTTTCATTTAATGGGTTGTTTGTCGGAGTTTGGCAAATTGGGACTGACGAGTATCGGCAATTCGCAGCAAGAGGCAGAGGAGATGTATAACAAAGTGGTGAAAGTGCTCGATCGCGAAACATCGTACTAAATTTGCTGGAATGGCAGCACGATCGGAAGTTAAGCCAATTTTAAATTTTGACCTTCATTAATCTGTAGTAGTAAGGTGCGCCTAGCGCACCCTACTGAGGGTTGTAGCTAATTTTTAGCGGGATAAAGGGGCGTGGGGTCGATCGAACCTGTACGGTTGAGTGGCCAAAAACGCACAATTGCCCTACCGATAATATTTTGCTTGGGCACAAAGCCCCAATAATGGCTGTCACAGCTTGCGTTGCGGTTGTCGCCGAGCACCAAGTAAGAATTTGGAGCTACAACTACAGGCCCGTAGGGATACTGCGGAATTTCTTCAATATATTTTTCCTGTAGCGGCTGCTTGTTAATAAAAACTTTTCCCTCTTTGACTTCCACACTGTCCCCCGGCAGTCCGATCACTCGCTTGATATAGGCATCTTTGATCGGTGGCGGCTGTCCCGTACACAAACTAGCCGGGTCAGGAGGCATAAATACGATAATATCTCCTCGCTGGGGCTCTTGGAATCGATAGCTTACCTTATCTATAATTAATCGATCGTTAATTTGTAAGGTAGGGAGCATCGATCCCGTGGGAATGTAGCGTGCTTCGGCAACCAGGGTGCGGATACCAAAGGCTAAAAAGGCTGCTAAGCCGATCGTCTTAATTCCTTCGATCCAAGGATTTTCGGTGTCTTGCGGAGGTTTTTCGTCGGCTGACTTGTCTAGACGAGTCATAGGGTATTGTAGTGACTGAGCTGGATATAAATTATAAACTTAATAATGCTTCCATGCTAGCACGCTGTTTACTCAATTAATGATATCTTATGACTCCCCAATCAAGTTTGTTAATCCGTCGCGCTCGCATTCTTTTGCCCAATGGTGAGTTTTTGGTAGGAGATGTGCAAATCTGCGATGGCCAAATTGTCAAAGTTGCTGCTGAAATTGTCGAATCTGGCGATCGAGAAATAGATGCCAAAGGCTTAACTCTGTTACCCGGAGTAATTGATCCCCAGGTACACTTCCGGGAACCGGGTTTAGAACACAAGGAAGACTTATTTACCGCTAGCTGTGCTTGCGCTAAAGGCGGCGTGACATCGTTTCTGGAAATGCCGAATACGCGACCTCTGACCACAACTCAAGCTGCCTTAGATGATAAACTAAGTCGCGCTGCCGAGAAGTGTTTGGTGAATTACGGCTTTTTTATTGGTGCAACGCCCGAGAATTTGCCTGATTTGTTGAATGCGAATCCGACTCCGGGAATTAAGGTGTTTATGGGTTCGATGCACGGTCAGCTTTTGGTCGATGGAGAAGCAACTTTAGAGGCGATTTTTGCCAAGGGCGATCGACTAATTGCGGTACACGCAGAAGACCAAGCTAGAATCAATCAGAGGCGTCAGGAATTTGCCGGGATTTCCGATGTTGCCGTACACTCGCAAATTCAAGACAATCAAGCAGCTTTATTGGCAACTCAATTAGCAGTAAAACTTTCTAATAAATATCAGCGCCGACTGCACATTCTGCACCTTTCAACGGGGGATGAAGCTGAGTTTTTGCGCCAGGAAAAACCGAGTTGGGTGACAGCAGAAGTGACGCCGCAGCATTTGTTGTTAAATACCAGCGCCTATCAAAAAATTGGCAGTTTAGCTCAGATGAATCCGCCTTTGCGCGAACCCCGCGATAACGAAATACTTTGGCAAGCTTTACTCGACGGCGTAATTGATTTTATCGCCACCGATCACGCGCCGCACACATTAGCAGAAAAAGCTCAAGAATATCCAAATACGCCGTCGGGAATGCCGGGAGTCGAAACTTCTTTGCCTTTGATGCTGACGCAAGCCGTAGAGGGAAGATGTACAGTTGCTCAAGTTGCTAATTGGATGTCGGCTGCAGTTGCTAAGGCTTATAAGATTCCCAACAAAGGGGCGATTGCTCCGGGTTTTGATGCCGATTTAGTCTTAGTTGATTTGGAGAACTACCGCCCGGTGGTCGGAGCAGAGATGGCGAGCAAGTGCGGCTGGAGTTCCTTTGAAGGTTGGAGTTTGACTGGATGGCCAGTTGTGACTGTTGTTGGAGGAAAAGTTGTTTTTGAGAAGGGTAAATTGGATACAAATGTGAGGGGAGAAGCCTTGACATTTGACCCTGAGTAAGCATTGATTTAACTCAAGCGTTATAATTGGGTATTCCTGCCTCGCAAAGGCGATTTTACCCATGCTCCTCGAAGAACTAGAAACACAACTCCTGGCCTTAACTCCGACTGAGAAAGCTGAAGTCATCCGGCTTTTAACCCAAAGTTTAAACAATAGTTGGCCAGGAATTACCAAAACTCCTGACGTGTGTGGTGGCGATGCTTGCATTGCCAAAACTCGCATCCCAGTTTGGCTGCTTGAAAGTTTTCACCGTGAAGGTTCAAGCGATGCTGAACTTCTACAATTTTATCCCCATCTCAGCGCAGTCGATCTAGTCAATGTTTGGACTTATGCTGATGCACATCTGGAGGAAATCGAATAAGCAATCTGCAAGAATGAGGAAGCCTGAGTCATGCTGAATTTGTATGCAGACGAACAATTTCCTTTGCCCGTTGTGCAATTGCTGGGCGCTTTTGGTCACGATATCCTGACTGTTCAGGCAGCAGGAAAAGCAGGACTTGAGATTCCAGATCCAGAGGTGCTAGCATTTGCTATAAGCAAAGATAGAGCTGTTTTGACATTAAATCGGTTTGATTTTATCGGACTGCACAACCGACAGCCAGACCACTTTGGTATTATTGTTTGTACCAAAAATCGGAATGTAGAAAGGCTGGCAATACGCATCAATGATGCTATTACTGGTGAAGAAACTTGGAGGGCTAAATTGATTCGTGTCAACCGTCCGCAGTAAGTACGCGCGAGCGAAGCTATCTTCCCGCAGGGGTTCCGGAAGGGTAGGGAATCGCCCTTTCTCAAATTTCCCATTGCCAATCCAATAAGTCGCCATTACCAATTACTTCAGCTTGCCGCCCGTTATCGAGATAACTTAAAGAAATGTCCAAATAATTTTCTGGTTTGTACTGCAATCTTTCCGCCCATTCGATCGCCACAATTCCCAAATCCGTTTCTAACCCGTCCCAATAACTTTCTAAATGCAAAGCCTCCACTTCTTCGGGTTCTAGTCGATACAAATCTAGATGATACAGCGGAATTCGCCCTCCAAAATACTCGTTAATCAGCGTGAAAGTAGGACTTTCGATCGAGTCTGAGATTCCTAAACCTTCAGCGATGCCTTGAACCAAGGTAGTTTTGCCCGCACCTAAATCTCCTTGTAATAAGATTACAGTGCCGGCGGGGAGCGATCGACCTAACGCAACACCAAACTTGCGCGTAGCCTCAGAATCGGGAAGCAAAGTTTTCATGTCAATAATTAGTCATTAGTCATTTGTTATTTGTTATTTGTTACTCGCTGGCAGCCAATAACCAATAACCAATAATATTAGTCAACAGTCAACACTCAACAGTCAACAGTCAGCAGCTTAAATGTTCTGCGCGCGGCCGTACCAACGCAGCAACATCCCCGCCAACCTTTGCGAATTGTGGCGAATTAAACCCGTATTTTCATCTTCATCCATGACATTGGCGATGACAACTCGTCGCCCCAATTTCGTCACGGCTTCTCGATCGAGCACAACCGGATAAGAATTCTCCTGAGAATAGCGGATCAAAGCCTTTGCAGAAGGGACTTTTCCTTGAACTACTACAGCATCGAACAGCGGCCGGCCGCAAGCGCGGTCGATCGCCCGAATGTGGTCTGCAACACTGTATCCGTCAGTTTCCCCCGGCTGAGTCATAATATTGCACACATAAATGCGCGGAACTTCGCTGTGGGCGATCGCATCAGCAATTTCCGGCACCAACAAATTCGGAATGACACTCGTATAAAGACTCCCCGGCCCAATAATAATAAAATCCGCTTCCCGAAGACCTTCCACAGCCCTTGGTAATGCCGGAGGATTAGCAGGATTACAGCCTATTTTGAGGATTTGCCCGTTAGCTTTTGTAATGTTGGACTCCCCCTCAATCCTGCGGCCGTCAGCGAGTTCTGCCCACAAAGAAACATCGCTCAGAGTAGCCGGCAGCACCTCTCCCCTCACTGCTAAAACTTTAGAACTTGCCGCGATCGCCTGTTCCAAATCTCCAGCAATATCGCTCATCGCCGTCAAAAACAAATTCCCAAAACTGTGACCCACTAAACCGTCACCAGCCCGGAAACGATATTGAAATAACTCAGTCAATAACTTTTCCTCATCTGCCAAAGCAGCCAAACAATTGCGAATGTCTCCCGGCGGCAATACCCCAATTTCCCGCCGCAGCCGCCCGGAAGACCCGCCATCATCCGCCACCGTGACAATAGCAGTGATTTTGGCGCTGTAATCCTTCAATCCCCTGAGCAAATTAGAAAGACCCGTACCGCCCCCAATTGCCACAATTTTCGGGCCGCGGTTCAAGCGACGGTGGTTGAGGAGTCGATCGACCAGTTCCTCGTTGCCTTCGGGCATCAGCACTTGGGTAATAGAGTTCAAACTGCGAGTTTGTCCCCAAAGAATTAATAAAATCCCGCCAGCAATGATGATCGGGCCTGACACGTAATTGGGAATAACTTCCGCAATCCACGCCAAAAAATTTCTCAATAATTGCAATAAGAAGAAAATGGGAGTCATCCCAGTCCAAATTGCTAAACCCAAAGTGGCAAGTACCACGCCGCTGGCACTAATCAGCAGCCACCGTTTCACTAACAGTCCGGGGGCTAACCACTTAAACCACTGGTGAACTCGCCCGTTCCGCAAAGAAGGGGGGTAAGGATTTCTGGATTGGGCAAAAACCTGCTTGGCTTTAGCCAAGACGCGGAGGGCTTTAGGAAGTGAACTAATTGACATGGTTAATTAGTCTTAAGGGTATTGGAACAGCTCGATCTGACAAATTTACAATACAAGAGAGTTTTGATTCTGGCAGTCAATTGAAGTAATTAGTGATTAGTCATGAGTCATGAGTCATGAGTCATTAGGTAGACTGATGACTGAGGACTGACAACTTATTGATAACATCCTATGGCAGAGCCACTAATCGAACTCAAAGGGGTAAGTAAGTCCTTCGGCCAGAACCCGATCCTCGATCGAGTCGATCTGAGGATTTATCGGGGAGAGGCCCTGGCAATTATTGGTCCTTCCGGGACGGGGAAATCTACGATTCTGCGGATAATTGCGGGTTTGTTGGCCCCGGATGCCGGTGAGGTTTTTGTTCAGGGACAGCGCAGGGTCGGATGGGTGGACGACGTGGCAGATCCGATCGGAATTGGGATGGTGTTTCAGCAAGCGGCTTTGTTTGATTCGCTGACGGTGGAGGAGAATGTCGGTTTTTTACTTTACCAGCATTCTAAGCTGCCGCGCCGCCGCATTCGGGAATTGGTGGAGGAAAAGTTGGAGATGGTGGGTTTGCCGCGAATTGGCGAACGCTATCCAGCGCAGTTGTCTGGGGGAATGAGGAAGCGGGTAAGTTTTGCCCGCGCTATCATGGCGAATCCTGATAATGACAGGGATAATCCAGAGGTTTTGCTGTACGACGAACCGACGGCGGGTTTAGATCCGATTGCTTCGACGGTAATTGAAGATTTAATCAGGGACTTGCAGGCTGCCCAAGGTGTTTGCAGCACTTATGCGATCGTCACTCACCAAGACAGTACCATCCGCCGCACTGCCGATCGCATCGTATTTCTCTATCGAGGCAAAGTGCAGTGGGAGGGAACTGTCAGCGATATTGCATCGACAGATAATTTACTGATCCGACAATTTTTTAGCGGCAGTGTTACTGGCCCAATTCAAGCGCTTGGATAGTCAGCCAATTTTAGATTTTAGATTTTAGATTTTAGATTTTAGATTGAAATGACCGATGATGAATGACTAATAACCAATGACCAATGACTGAGGAGAAAATATGCAATCGCGAACTGTAAGAGAAGGTTCTGTCGGGTTCTTAATTTTAGTAGGAATCGGTTTATTTGGCGGCTTAGTGCTCTGGCTGCGGGGCGTGCAGCTAGGGAACCGCAGCTACAAATTCGCCGTAGAATTTGGCAGCGCCCAAGGAATGCAAATAGGCACGCCCATCAGGTATCGCGGGGTTGCAGTCGGTAAAATTACCGCCCTCAAACCGGGTTCCAACGGCGTAGACGTGACGCTGGAGATTGCCCCCGGTACTTTAGTGATTCCCAGGGATGTTACGATCGAAGCGAATAAATCGGGTTTAATTGGCGAATCGTCGATCGACATTACCCCCAACTCGATTTTGCCAGAATCGTTACTTACCGCCAATCCCGTTAGTGCCGACTGTCCCCCGGAGATAATCTGCCAAAATGCGCGCTTAAAAGGTCAAGCTGGAGTCACTATCGACGAACTAATTCGATCCACAGTCCGCCTAGCTAATTTCTACACCGACCCCGCGCTGTTCAACAATATTAAATCCCTCGCCGAAAATACAGCCAACACAGCTAAAGGTGCAGCTAAACTCACTCAAGATTTATCGAATTTAACTCAAACTGCCCAAGCCGAAATAAAAACTTTGAATCAAGATGTAAGGCGAGACATTGGGAGCTTAAATCAATCTGTAAAAACCGAAATAGCAAGTTTAAATCAATCGTTAAAGGGAGAAGCCAGCAGTTTAAATCAATCATTAAAGGGAGAAGCCAGCAATTTAAATCAATCGCTAAAAGCAGAAATATCCGGAGTCGCCACTGATATTTCTAAAGTAGCAGCTACGGCGGACACTTCCACAAAAGCCGTATCTGCCGCTGCGATAAATTCTGCTAATTCAGTAACTCAAGCAGCAAATCAAGTTACATTAACAGCCAACCAACTCAATTCTTTAGTAACAACAAACCGTGCCAGTTTAGTCTCTACTCTGAATAACATCAATCAAAGCAGTCAGGAACTGCGGGTAGCTGTCAGCAGTTTGAGTCCAACAATTAATCGCATCAACCAAGGACAATTGCTGAACAATTTAGAAGTTTTATCAGCGAATGCTGCCCAAGCTTCTGGTAATTTGCGAGATTTATCCAGCCAGGTAAACAATCCCGCCACTTTGCTATTATTGCAGCAAACTCTAGATTCTGCACGAGCTACATTTCAAAACGTGCAGAAAATTACTTCCGACGTGGATGATTTGACAGGAGATCCGGCTTTCCGCAACAACATTCGCAGGTTGTTCAACGGATTGGGAGGCTTATTGGGTTCGACAGAACAACTGCGACAGCAAGTTAAAGTGACTCAAACATTAGCTCCCCTTTCTGAGAAAGTAAATGCGAGTAAACCTGCTAGAAATCAATCAGTAGAGCCTGGATTTCCCAGCTTGCAAAAACAGCCAAAATTGCCTGTTATACCTTCTAAAAATGCAAGGTCAGCAGAACCAGTGGCTCCCGAAAATACTCCTTAAAACAGGGTATTATTGAATAACCGCCATTGCAAGATTCGCGACTTCCTCTAGTTAGTTAGGTGGGCAATACGCACTCCGATTAAAGCTATTTAATAAGGTGTGGCTTTGGCATCCGGCATTAAAGTTATTGTCAAAATCCTATTAACAAAAAGCTCTTTCTCTCGAAACAAGGAAAACCCCTGACGCCAACATTATCGAAACCGGAAAAAACCAAAACCAAGTATACTATAACTTGGGAAAAATTGCCAGATGACTTTAAATTACCCGACGAGCCCGTGGAAAACATCGATCAACCACTTTTAGCTGCGGCCCTCCGAGAAGCCTTGGATCTGGCAGGATTTATCCTAGCTTCAATGCTAATATAGCAATCCTAAATGATTCACAAAATTTTACAAATAACTTATAATGGTTAGGTAGTCTAATAATTAGAGATGGGATATTAGTGAAACAAAATGATAGGTCTAAGCAGCAATCTTTAAAAGAGCTAAGTGATTTTATCAATAGCAACCCCGATCCGAGAGAATTGAAGCGATCAATGTCCGTAATGATGTGGATTGAGGGCGTACCTTGTTGTGACATTCAAAAAATATTAAATGTATCAGCAACATTTGTCAGTCAAGTCAAAATGAAATTTATCCAACATGGAGTTAAAGAATTAAAACTGAGATATCAAGGGTCAAAAGCATATCTAAGTCGAGAAGAGCGCTCGGAAATTATCAATTACTTAGAGGCTCAAGAGTATTTGAGCTTACAGCAGCTTCGGGAATATATATAGCAATCCTAAATGATTTATGAGATAATAGCTAGAATCACTACATAATTTCTCTATGTTACAAGAGTTAACGGAATTTATCCAATCTAATCCCGATCCCCGTGAGTTGAAACGAGCAATTACCGTCCAAATGAAGCTTAAAGGATATAAGCAACGAGAGATTCAGGAAAGTCTATCAGTCAGTTCTGGTTATATAAGTAAATGGAGTCAGATATTTACCATGCAAGGTCTATCTGCTCTCAAGCTGGCTTATACAGCCGATTCCAGGTTTATGAAGTACAGTAGCAGCAGCTTGTAAACCAGTTTTTAAAGTGCTGTGGATTAACC
>NZ_JAUBQB010000061.1:0-43322 GCF_036701035.1 Microcoleus sp. Pol7_B2
AAGCATCGCCACCCACAACTCGCCCTAAAATATTGCGGATAGTGGGTTCAGAAATAAAGTTAACAATTTGACCGTCTTTGAGTCCAAACTGCTGAAAGCTATGAAAGAGATTAGTGCCGTCTTGTGAGCGCTGTCCCCCGTTAATGTTAAATTGATTGCCGGAGGCATTAACAGCAGTTCCTGTGCCATCGGGAGACGGAGTAATTGGCTGTCCTGTAGCAGCAGGTGAGAATAGTAAAAAACCTAAAGATACCACCCAAGTATAAGTCAAAAGTTGCTGTTGATATCTTTGAGTTATTCTTGTTGTAATCATTAGACTTCTCCCTGATTTTTTTGCTGAACACGCTTAAATTATAATAAAACTTTTTCCTCAAAAAACATGAGTGGAGTTTAAGCTAAGCACGTTAAAAAGTGCGCTCTTAGCTCAAATGGTAAACTTTTATAGAACCCATTTGAGATCTAAGCGGCTGCAAGCCTTATCAGCATCAGCCTAATAACAATAGTCCGGATAGTTTTTAGTTCCTAGTCTGAAACCCGTGATTTTTCCTTGGTAGTTCGATTGCCCACTCGCCTTGAAAGCCATATTATACGGTTGGTTATCAAACACTGTCCGAAGTCTTGTAATAAAACAAAGATTAACCTTGGCAGTCGCATCAACTAGAGTTCTCTAAAAATTACTGACGAGGATTTTGCAAGTATCTATCCAAGCATTTGCCCGTTCTCTTCCCCTACCTTGCCACAACCGGAAAAAACAAGGATTCGAGGATGATCCACTCTTCGTCTGTGAGGCTGGTAGAGTAGGGAATAACTGCTGGATAGGAATTTTGCAGTCACTTTACTTCAATACAGTAAAAAATGTCAAATGGGTTCTATAAAAGCGATCGCCCTTCCCACTCCCTCAAGCCCCTGAAGCGTACCTATCTCACAGGGAATCGCCCTTTTATCCAAAATCAAAATAAGTAGACAGACAAAAAATTAGTCCGCCTACTTAATCGCTAACTACAAATCACTCCCACTCGATCGTTCCCGGTGGCTTAGAAGTAATATCGTAAACCACCCGGTTCACCCCCTTAACCTCATTCACAATCCGGTTCGAGATCAGTTCCAACAAATCGTAAGGAACCCGCGCCCAGTCAGCCGTCATCCCGTCTTCACTCTTAATAAATCGCAAGACGATCGGGTAAGCATAAGTGCGCTGATCGCCCATCACGCCTACACTGCGAATCGGCAGCAAAACTGCAAAAGCTTGCCAAAGTTCACCGTACAAGCCGTGCCGGTTAATTTCTTGGCGAACAATGAAGTCAGCATCCCGCAAAATATTTAGTCTCTCTGCGGTAACTTCTCCGATAATCCGAATCGCCAATCCCGGGCCGGGGAAAGGTTGCCGGTTCACGATTTCTTCGGGAAGTCCGATCGATCGGCCGACTTTTCGCACTTCATCCTTAAACAATTTTCGCAGCGGTTCAATCAGCTTAAATCGCAAATCTTTCGGCAAACCGCCGACGTTGTGGTGGCTTTTAATTTTAACAGCAACTCGTTCGCCACTTTTCGGGTCTGCATTAGTGTCAGCCGACTCAATCACATCAGGATAAAGAGTACCTTGGGCGAGGTAGTCGAAGGGGCCTAGACGCTTCGATTCTTCTTCAAATACGTTGATAAATTCGTGACCGATCCGCTTGCGTTTTACTTCAGGATCGGTAATCCCTTCAAGTTGAGCTAAAAAGCGTTCGCGAGCATTAACATACTCAACATCAATGTGGAATTGCTCTTTAAATAATTTTACCAACCGTTCTGGTTCATACTTCCGCATAAACCCTTGGTCGATAAACATACAGGTAAGTTGGTCGCCGATCGCCTTGTGCAGCAAGAAAGCCAAAGTAGAAGAATCTACACCACCGGATAGAGCCAGCAAAACTCGTTTATCCCCCACTTGCTCTCGAATTTCTCGAATCGATTCCTCCACAAAAGTAGTGGTCGTCCAAGTCGGTTCGCACTCGCAAATGTGGTAAACAAAATTGCGAATTAAAGCTATTCCCCCGATCGAGTGAACTACTTCTGGGTGAAACTGAACGCCGTACAAATTTTTCTCGTGGTGAGCAACAGCAGCACACGGAGTATTGTCAGTGTGAGCGAGGATCTCAAAACCCCGCGGCAGTTGAGTACACGAGTCTCCGTGGCTCATCCACATCGTGCTGCCCTCTTCGACATTTGTCAGCAAATCCGTAGGATCGTCAATAAATAGCGATGCCTTGCCGTATTCCGCTAATTTCGAGCGCTCAACCGTGCCTCCGAGCTGCTTTACCATCAACTGCATCCCGTAGCACACTCCCAACACCGGTATTCCCAAATTCCAAATTTCTGGGTCGCAGTGGGGTGCTTTTTCATCGTATACAGAACTCGGGCCTCCTGAAAGAATAATTCCTTTAGGATTGATAGCTTTTAACTGTTCTGCTGTAGTCCGGTAAGAAATAACTTCTGAATATACTTGAGTTTCGCGAATTCGACGAGCAATCAGTTCGGAATATTGCGAACCGAAGTCGAGAATCACGATGATCTGGCGCTCTATCTGCTCCAGAAAAGAGTTTGCGAGAACGGATTCAGTTTCTATTTGAGTAGTCACGGTTATTGCGTAATTGCTAAGTGCTAATTGGGCATAAAGTAGGGGAGGTATTTGTCGCTGCTTCAGTACAAGACTGAGAAAGGCGAGCAAGCATTAGTCGCTAGGAATAAATCTTATTTATACTAGATTGCAGTCAGCGATGTTAGTCGATTAATAGGGTCGAGACCAAGCATAGATTTACTTCAATCCTTACCCTAATTAATTGAACTCTTGCGTCAAAAACTGCGTCCCCAAGCAACCTAGTATAATTAAGGTCTAGGGACAAAGAATTATTAGTTGTTAAATATTATCCCTGAGCGATGTTTTAAACAGAATTCAGGGATATTCACACTACATTAACAAATTTGGGTCAAAAATGTATCTCCTATATCACTTTTAACAATAATTTTGCGATCGCGCCCGAACATCACCGAGCCCACGGGGATGTGCAAGTTAGTGTGAGTAAAAATGCAATCCGATGACCGCAAGTCTATTTGTCGGGCGATGTCGCCGTAAATTCGATCGACCCAATTGCTCCCAAACTCCGCGTCTAAAGCCCGCAGTTGCCCGAGAGCCTCTTCGGCTGTCGCTGCGGCAAAAATTGCGGAACAAGCATCGGCAGGCATTCCAGCCTTAGCACAGTAAGCTGTGAGAATTTCCCTGCGCCCGTCAGCGAGGTGGTGGTGAGTGTGAAAAATTCCCGCAGCCAATTTCATCAGTTTCCCGTGATAGCCAAACAGCAAAATTGACTGCACGCCTTGATATCCTGCTTCTACCAGCAGCGGGCCGAGCCAGTTAGCGGTTTTGACTAGCCTCTCAGGATTAATCCCCAGTTGTCGCGCTAAATCCAAGCCGTTTTCGCCGATGCAGAAAACCAAACAGTCAAACAGTTCGGCTTTTTGTTGCAGTTGTTCGCGGTAAAGTTCCAACTGTCCAGGGGCACTCAGCGGTTGAGAAATGCCTGTTGTACCCAGCAGCGAAAGTCCTTCTACCACGCCGAAAGCTTCGTTAGAAGTGCGGGTGGCTAGTTGCCGCCCAGACGGCAAAATCAGGGTGACAGTAATTTTTTCGGACGGTGAGAGTTCTAGGCTCAGATTCGATCGCAACAGTCGCATTGCGTAATCATAGATCGCCGCTCCTCCACCTGCTTTATGATGTCCAATTCCCTCCCCGCCAACAATCTGTATTTGTTCCCCCTCTCCTTCTCTCCGCAATTCCACCATTGCCCAAACGGGGGTATTGCGAGTCAGATCGAGATTTTCCCCCGGATCGGAGCGAGTCACGGCTAAAGCGGTATCAGTTTTGAGTACAGACGCCTGTTCGATCGGAATTTCTGCCGTTATTTGCGGTTCCAGTAAATTTACTGATACGCTATCTAGAAAGTGAATACCCTCACGCAAGCACCGCAAAGCTGCAAGTGCGGCCGCACAGGCAAATACTGGCAGTGTATACCCGGATAAAGGTTGAGTTTTGGTCACGCTCAAATGCACAAATACGTAAATTTGCTGGCGATCGACATCACGCCTTAGCACTGATACCCCTCAAACATTTAAGTTTAATTCTAGGGTTTGCTATTATCTGCAGTTAGCGTAATTTTTGTCAACTATAATTTTGTCCTGTGAGTTGCCTGGAAGCAAGCAAAACTTTTTTGAGGTGTGTTAGCGAAGCCCTCGTAGAGGATCGCCAATAAGCCACTCCCAAGCTTTAGCGGCACCTGGGGGCGATTTTCACAAAAAACCCGGACTCTTGATCGCGAGCGCTGGCACGAACAAACGGATTCCACGAATGAGGTAGAAATAGTTAGCAGCTATACTCCGCAAGTCGATCGTCTTTCATTTTATAGATTTAGCTAGCCGTAAAGATTTGAGAACCCAGTGAACTCGCGCGAAATTTGCTTTGGCGCTTGGGGCGACTTGTTTGAGGCGGAGTTCGAGCAATTTTTGGCAGGCGAAATGCTGCGATCGCTTCCTGGTTAAGCCCTAAAACCTACTTTTTTACACTTAGCATATTTATATCTCCCAACCGGTTGATGTCCTATCGATCGCAAGTCATTTATATTGATCGGAATTACCCGGACGTGCCAGTCCTACTTTTGAGCTAACCTCTTGAAGGTGGGGCTGGTTTTATCTAACCCTGTTACTTCAATTCTCCAATCTAAAATTTAAAATCTAAAATCTAAAATCGATTGACTATGTTTGAACCAGTTGCAGAGTTAAATGAACCTCTATCTCTTCAGGCTCCTGAAATACTAGACAATCAAATATCTCAGCTCGTTTTACCTCCACAAACTGATCTCAAAATTTCTAAACAAGAGGTTCGATCAACCCTGAAAGCCTCAACTCTAGACGGCGTTTTTGCGGCTGTCTTCGAGTCGGCGACTGGCGGCGTGCTGCTGAGCAACTTCTTGCTGCAACTCGGGGCGAGCAGCGTGGAAATAGGTATATTCTCGGCTATTCCGATGGTGGTAAATCTCCTGCAACCACTAGGAGCCTACATCGCAGACCGCACAACCAGCCGCCACTGGTACAACCTATTTGTATTCGGCGCGTCGCGGCTGCTGTGGCTGGTGCTGGCGGTGGTAATTGTTTGGGGTTCCCAGCACGCAGACCCCCACCAACTGCTGCAATGGACGCTGGTAACAGTCGTAGCAGCTAGCGTGCTGGCAGCTTTTGCCAATTCTAGCTGGTTCAGTTGGATGGCTGCTGTGGTTCCTCAGCGCTTGCGGGGACGCTATTTTGGCTTTCGCAACAGTGCTGTCAGCCTCATCACTTTGCTGGGAGTACCGTTGATGGGATTGGGAGTGTCAACTTGGGACGGCGGTCCAATTTTGGGCTACGGTATTGTTTTATTGGTGGGTGTTTGGGCGGGAATGATTAGTTTGGGGTGTCAATTCTTTATGGTTGATGTGAATCCCCACGTATACAAAAAAGATGCACAGAATGATCGACTTACAGAGAAAGAAGCCAAGAAAATAACAGATTTTGTACCTTCAGTGCTGAAAGATTCTAATTTTTTAATGTTTATTCTTTACTTCAGTGTGTGGACATTTGCTATTAATCTCAGCGCGCCTTTTTTTAATATCTACTTGCTGAAAGATTTAAGCTTGGATGTGAGTTTGGTAACGATTTACACCAGCTTAAGTTCCGGCGCCAATCTACTGCTGCTGATGTTTTGGGGTAAGTTGGCCGATCGCTGGGGAAATCGCCCGCTGCTAATTGCGGTTGGGCTGGTGGTGGCCCTAACGCCTTTGCTGTGGTTGGGTACGGGCAATTACCCGTTTGCCCTATGGGTGTGGCTGCCGCTGCTGCACTTGTTGGGGGGAACGACTTTAGGCGCGATCGGGCTGTGTACTAACAATATTCAAATGGAGATAGCGTCGATCAAGCAACCTTCAACTTATTTTGCGATCGCCGCAGCGGTTTCGGGATTAGCTGGGGCTTTGGGAACTACTGCCGGCGGCTTTCTTGCCGAACTTCCGGGCATGAGTTTGGGCTCACTGTTTGCCCTTTCGGCTGCTGTGCGGCTGGTAGGCTTGCTGCCTTTGCTTTTGGTGCGAGAACCTCGTAGCCAGTCGCTGCGGTCGATCGTCCCGACTTTTGGACGTTTCAAATTTAACCGGGGCTAGGAAATTTTCGCACAAATTTCCCGATCGAGAAACCAGAAAAGCCCACAGATTGTTAAAAACTTCCAGCACATCGCAGAAAATCTGAGAGTCGCTGCAACAAATTTTAATCTAAAACCTAGTTCACATCTGTTATCTGTTCGGCCAATACCTCACTATTATCTTGCAGCTAACTGACAAATTGATCGGATATAGCTGTTCTCAAAACTCACCAGGCAGAGCATAAATGTGTTTAAATGTTTGTTAGCTATGGCGTCGGAGCGCTACTCCTGTTAGGAGAATCGAGCCTTTTCCCAGAATCAAAGCTACTATTTCACGCTCTACATTTTTTAGGTTTTAAGATAATCGAGCCTTTTCCCAGAATTAAAGCTACTATTTCACACTGTAAACATTTTAATTTAAGAATCATAAATAAAATTTAAATTTTAATACAACCAACTAGACTAGATGGTGTTTTGGGACTAATATCCTGAAAATCGAAATAGCTAAAGATTGCCCAGCCAGATAACAATAGGGTCGAGCAAGAAATTAGGAGGGCTCGCCTGACGCGACAGAAAAATGGGAAGTGGCAATTCTCTTCTAACCGATTACCAATGACAGGTCGCTATCAAATCTCAAATTCAAAGAGAGAATATAAAAATGACGAAGCCAGGGAAACGTCTGATAGTTTGCTGTGATGGAACTTGGAACAAACTAGATACTCAGTGCCCAACTAATGTGGTTAAGCTTGCCCAGGCCGTGAAACGGACAGCCAGTGACGGGGTTCCGCAGATCGTGTTTTATGACGAGGGAATTGGAGTAGATAGTAACAAGATTGTGGGCGGAGTCACTGGGCTGGGAATCGATAAAAATATACAAGATGCCTATCGTTTTCTTTCTTTCAACTACGATCAGGGTGACGAAATCTATCTATTCGGGTTCAGTCGCGGTGCTTACACAGTCAGGAGTCTAGCGGGGATGATCTATTGCTCCGGTCTCCTATCCCGCCGTAACGTTACCATGGCATCACCAGCTTACGAGCTTTACCGTAAGCGAGAGATTTCACCAAAGCATCCGGAAGCAAAGAGTTTCCGCGAAAAGTACGGCAAAGATAAGGGCGATCGCGTCCCGATTACCTTGCTTGGTTGTTTCGACACCGTTGGAGCCCTTGGTATTCCTGTTGTACCCGCCTTCAGGAAGTTTGAGGGACAGCTCAAAGCAAGGTACAAATTCCACGACACCACTTTAAATAAGGATATTGAGAATGCGGTGCACGCCGTTGCGATCGACGAAATTCGCGAAGTCTTTGATGTTACCCTGATGAAGAAAAATCCTGATGCCCCGAACCAGAAGCTTCGTCAAGTTTGGTTTCCAGGCGAACATGGCTGCATCGGCGGTGGTACGCCAGCATACCGCGGGTTATCAGATGCTGTCTTGAAGTGGATGTTTGATCAAATCAGTGACCTTGAATTGAAGCTTGAATTCGAGCCAGAGGCCATTGAGGATATCAAGCCTGATTATAAGGTTCCATTTCAAAACAATCCTGGGTTCTTCAAATTGGCAGGAATCAAGTGGCGCGAGGTGGGGGATACCATTGACGATCTTCATGAAAGCGCGATCGAGCGATTAAAAAAACGCCAAGACTATCGGCCTAAGAATCTGCAAAAGATTCTCTCCAAAGTAATTGAAAATATAGAAAAATGATAAAACTTTATCAAGCTCTCACAACCGAACATAAGAAGACGATCTAATCTACAACAATCGAAAGGAAAAGCAATCATGACAAGAGATACATCTAGAGATGGATTGAGCAACAAAGCTTTAGCATATACGTTGACTCATTTCAAACCTATTTGGGATTTAGTTCAAAGTTACGAGCCTCTGAAACGTAAACTAAACAAATTTTTTCTCAATAGTATCATTTACAAACTTCCGACTCGCCCGCTTCCCTATAGCTTAATGGGCTTAGATCCCAAAATTCCAGGGACAGATATTCCCAAAAAAACTGATACCTACATCTCTTGGGATTCACTTACAGACAAGACTTATACGGGGCGACATTTACCTCCCGACCCAGAATTTAACAAAGAAGGGAATTTACCACCACTGGACAAATTAAAGACCTTATTCCAAAAAAGAGATGGAAAAACCATTTATTCGGAAAAATCGACTCTGCTCTTCCCCTATTGGGTGCAGTGGTTTACAGATAGTTTTCTGCGGATAGATCAGCAAAACCGCTTCAAAAATACCTCCAACCATCAGATTGATATGTGTAATGTTTACGGGTTGACCCGCAAACAAACAAATATGCTCAGATCTTTCAAAGACGGTAAATTTAAAACCCAAAAACTCAAGCGCAAAGATGGCGTAGAAGAAGAGTATCCACTCTTTTATTATGCTGATCCTGAGCAGGGTATTATCGATCCTCAATTTGAAGGTCTTCATGCACCCCTTAATGATGAGAAAAGACAACCCCCCGAAAAGAAAGGCAAGCTATTTGCAATGGGAGTTGAACGGGCAAACGTCCAAATTGGCTATGTCATGCTCAACACTTTATGTATCAGGGAGCATAATCGAATTTGTGATGTTTTGTCCAAAAGCTATCCGGAATGGGACGATGAGAGGCTCTTCCAAACCGCGAGAAATATTCTCATGGTGATTGTTCTCAATATCATTATGGAAGAGTACATTTTCCACATTACGCCCTATAATTTTAGGTTTTTTGCCGATCCTGAAGCTTTTACCAAGGAAAGTTGGTATCGAGAAAATTGGATGGCTATTGAGTTTAGTTTTGTCTATCGCTGGCATAGTGCGATTCCGGAAACCTTTATCTATGACGGCCAAGAAAAATCCATGTACGATTCCCTCTGGAATAATCAGATGTTAATTGATAAAGGGTTGGGTGCATTGATGGAAGAAAGTTGTTCCCAACCAGGCACTAGAATTGGTTTGTTTAACACACCTGATTTTAAGATCGCAGGAACACCCTATACATTTATTGATGCTACCGAACTAGCATCTGTTAAACTCGGACGGCAGGCGCAGTTAGCCAGTTATAACGATTACCGCGAAATGTGTGGTTATCCCAGGGTGACTGATTTCAATCAAATTACGGGTGACGAATACGCTCAACAGAAATTAAAAGAGTTGTACGGTCATGTTGATAAGATTGAATTATTTGTCGGATTGTACGCTGAAGATGTCCGGAAAAATTCAGCAATTCCGCCTTTAGTAGCACGGATAATTGGCATTGATGCTTTCTCCCAAGCTTTAACTAATCCTTTGTTATCGCCTAAAGTCTTCAATAAGGAAACTTTTTCAGAGGTTGGTTGGGAAATTATCCAAAATACCAAAACAGTCTCTGATTTAGTGAATCGTAATGTTCCTCCAAGCGATCCCAAGTACAAAGTCTCCTTCGATCTTTAACTTGTAGCTGACAACTAAGACTCAAGGTAGTGGGGAGCGCAAACACACCTGCGCCCTCAAAAATGAGGAATAAAAAGGCGATCTTTTCGCAAGCACTCGGCTACGGCAATTCGGAAGCAATTGCACCAGCAGTTATACTGTTTAACAGATGCAACGGTTTGTGTAGAACCTTTTTTAGCGATTAACCGAAGGTTATGTTATGAACAAAAAGTTATTTACCGAATATCCGGAACAGGACGAGATAAAATACTACGATCTTCTGGTTGAGCAGGCCAAGCTTCGGATGGATAATCTTTACGGCAATAAGGAGCGGGCGCTGCGAGATACTCACGCCAAAACTCATGCCTGCGTTAAAGGAACTCTGGAAATTTTTGACTTTGATGAGGAAGCGATTAAACGGGAATTGGGCAAACGCGCTTCTTTAACTTCTTCGCAACTCAATGCTATTTCCCTTAAGCAAGGTTTGCTAGCAAAGCCCAAAGAATATCCTGTTTGGTTGCGATTTGCTAACGGTGCTACCAAAGTATACCCTGATTACCAAAAAGATTCGCGCTCAATTTCTGTGAAAGTAATGGGGGTGGAAGGGGAACGACTGGCGCAAAGTCACGAGTCAAAAACCCAGGACATCATTGTTCACAATTCAGAGATATTTGTGAGCCAAACAATCAAAGACTACTACGGCTTTTTTTCTGCTCTGGTTGAATCACCAGAGACATTGAAAAAGTGGCTAATTCGACATCCCAGACACTTTCTAGCGGTGTCAACCCTTACGGGTAGCCGGACTCCGAAGAGTTTGCTAACAGCCAAATATTGGAGCGGTTCACCCTCTGCTTTGGGTCTCCATCCCGATTTCGATCCCTCCCAGCCTGGTCTAGTTCCTGTGGAATACCCTGCTGTAATTAAGTATGGGTTTACTCCGGTTTCAGGCAAACCACCGCACGAGATAATTCCAGAACAATCTCGACCGGGAATTCCTAAAATTCCCTTTGTCGATCGCGCTAAAGCCTTGGGTTTAGATCCCAATCAACCAGACAATTATTACCGGGACGATCTAATTCAAGCCCTGGCGAAACCTGATGCCCAATACTTTTGGGATTTTGGCATTCAGTTCCAAACCAGCCTAAAAATGCCGATCGACGATGGCATCAATGTCTGGAAGGAAAAGGATTCACCCTTCTTGAGAGTAGGTCGTCTCACCGTCAAGCATCAGATTATTGATTATGAAAAACAATCTGATTTCAACGAAAACCTGAGATATTCTCCCTGGAACGGCTTAGCAGTTCATCGTCCAGTAGGTGCGATCAATCGGATACGCGGTGTTGTTTACCCGGTTGTAGCGAATTATCGCCTTCAAAAGCGAGGTCTTGTCCACCAAGAACCAACCGGAGAAGAAACATTTTAAAGGAAAAATTTGGGGGTCGGACATCATTTAATGCCCTCAGCCAGGTCTCGTCTGAGCAAATGGCAATTCAAGGAAGTTAACCAGCGAAACCTTCAAAAAATCCCATCCCTTTTTAGGGGTGGGAGTGTTGAAAATTATGAATTCTTAGTCCTCAGTCCTTAGTCCTTATTATTCAGTAGCAATTAATCAATAACTGGGTTCGTACCCAATTATTAATTATTCTGCTAGCAACCAACTGATGACTAATGACCAACGACTGATGACTAATAACTTACGCTTGCCGTGAGTAGTATTCCACCACTAGCAGTTCGTTAATCTGTAGAGCAATCCACTCGCGTTCGATAACGCCGTTAACTTTGCCAATTAGTTTTTGCTTATCAAATTCCAAGTGATTCGGCAAGTGAGCCAAGCCTGGGTCTTTGAGATTAGCTTCTACCATTGTGCGCGAGCGCTCTCTATTTTTCACCGCAACCACATCACCAGGCTTGCACTGATAGCTGGCGATATTGACTTCACGGTCATTGACAGTTATGTGACCGTGATTTACCAATTGTCTAGCAGACGGAATGGTTGGAGCCATTCCCATCCGAAACACAGTATTGTCCAAGCGCATTTCCAAAAATTGCAGTAACACTTGACCTGTGGAGCCCGTGACACGGCGGGCTTTGCGGACATAACGGAGCAGTTGGCGTTCCGTCACACCGTAATTGAAACGGAGTTTTTGCTTTTCTTGCAAGCGAACCGCATACTCAGAGAGCTTTTTGCGGTTTTGACCGTGCTGTCCAGGCGGATAATCTCGTCTGGGGGTTTTGCGGGTTAGACCCGGCAACTCTTTCAGGCGACGGACGATTCTCAATCGGGGGCCTCGATATCGAGACATTTATTTTCCTCTCTAATATCTGTATGCAATTTTATGCAGACTCTATATTATATGTTGGTAACGGTCAAAATTCAAATAAAGATCGATAAAAAAACGATCGACCGCAGCGCGAGCCATAATGTGAGGTAAATTCTGAAGGACAAGCCGATCGATCGATCGCCCCAATCAGCCAAAAAAACTCACTACTCGATCTGCCATGCACAACCGAAATTTTTCCCGCACTTCTTCCCCAAAACCAGCACCGACAGGCTCAAGCCCTACCGCGCGCTGGATTTTGGCTCTCGGCACGCAGCTAGCAGCACTTGGTTTGTTAGCCACAGCACTGCCAATCTCACCAGCTTCAGCCATCACTATTAGAATCCCTCGCTCTAGGAATCCCTATCGCGTCTGCGCCCTGGAACTAATCGAAGCCGGAGTGGGGGCAGAGGCCGCCGCCGCCGCTTGTGCTGACGCCCTCCGCCCCCGCGACATATCTAGATGCGCCCTCCAAATCAACCGCAAAACCAATATTTCTGGTGTCGAAGCGCTCTCTAGCTGTCGGCGGGTGAGGCGTCCCAAGGAATTGGCTACTTGCGTAGTGAATATTAACGGCAAAAGTCGAACTCAACCTGCGGCTCCCCTGGTAGTGCTTGATGGATGCCGCCGCAGTTTATTGCCACAACAGTTTGCTGAATGCGTAGTCGGTTTGAGCGGCAGGCTCGACTTTCCCACTGACCGGTTAATCGCCACTTGTCTTGACCCCAGCGACAGCGTGAGCCAGTTGGACGGGCGCCCTGCACCTAGCCCTCCTGTGGAGCTAATTCCACCGCCTTCGCCCATCAATTAATAACGGTTGACTGTTGACTGTTGACTGTTAACGGTTGACTGTTGACTGTTAACGGTTGACTGTTGACTGTTAGCTGATGACTAATGGCTAATGACTGATGACTACTTTTTCCTAATCAAATGTCAGAAATTTTTTCTCAAATTACAGTCGAAGAATTAGCTCGCCAATTAGCAGAAACCAATGCTGAGAAATTGCAGCTTGTAGACGTGCGGGAACCTTACGAAATTGAACTCGCGGCGCTGCCGGGATTTGTAGCTTTTCCGCTGAGCGAGTTTGCCGAATGGTCTGGTGAAATTGACGCTAGACTCGATCGCGACAAAGAAACCCTAGTTCTGTGCCATCACGGAGTGCGATCGGCTCAAATGTGCCATTGGTTAACTGAGCGAGGATTTACCAACGTTAAAAATATTGTTGGCGGCATAGATGCTTACTCAATCGTGGTCGATCGAACCGTCCCCCGCTATTAACATCAAGTCCAGTTCTTAACTATGTTTTTTTCAGAGTCCGCGCAGGCGGACTTTGTGTGTGTATAAATCGATTATATTCCCCCGGAATGAGCTAATTCACAGCAGCAAATCGAAAATTTAAAAGCGTACTCATCGTGAGCCGATCGCGCCCCTGCCTTTTCGAGTCATAAAGAGCCTCATCAGCCGCCAGTAGCAGCGTTATTGCATCATTTTCCTCGCTCGGAACAACGCTGGCAATTCCTAAACTAATCGTTACCACAGAATTAGGCAGACCGTCAAGACTCTTCGGGTTAAAAACAATATTCAAATCTTTCACTTTCGCTCTAATTTGTTCGGCAACAACCACAGCCGCCGACGCATCAGTTTCAGGTAAAATCACAGCAAACTCCTCGCCACCGTAGCGAGCAGCTACATCAGCAGGACGCTGGAGCGATCGGCGAATTGTCTGAGCTACTAATCGCAAACAATCATCTCCTGCTTGATGTCCGTAGGTATCATTATATATTTTGAAATAATCGAGATCGCACAAAATTAAGGATATCGGAGAACCCTCGCGAGCCATGTGTTTCCATTCGGTTCGCAAGCAACTATCAAAATACCGTCTGTTGCCAATTTGAGTAAGTTCGTCCACATTCACCAAAGCTTGCAGCCTTTGATTTTCTTGCTGCAACTCCTCCAACCCAACAGCCGACCACTTGTCCTCGCACAAATTTTGCTCTTGAAAATACAGCCGATATAATTCGCAAGACAAACGACAGCTATTTCCCTCTAGTTTGACCAGTCCCATGCTGTCTAACTGATAAGCCATCAAAGGTTCGAGGTGAATGCTATTTTTAGCATAGACAATTTGTTGGAATGCGGAGGCGAGTTCGGGCTGCTGTTGAATGGCGATCGACTGATTTTGCAAGTAGTCGCTATAAATTCCGCTGTGAGTAGGAGCTGCTGTTAACAGTTCTGCCAACTCGGCTCGCCCCAGTTCCTCCCCTGGCTCATCCCGATCGACGGACAGGCGGTTTTGTTGCAAAATTGCCAGGTGATACAGCGCTAAATGTACTAAATAAGGATGCCCGCCTACCATTTTCATTAATTGCTGTATCGGATCGCGATCGCTCCAGTTTAGTCCGTATCTGCCCGCCAAATCTTGAACTTGTTCCGCACTAAATTCTGAGAGTTTAATCGGCATTCCTACATTAAATGGAGATTGATTAACATTCAAATCAATATAAATTGCTGTTGAATGAATAACCACGGTGCGGAGTTTTTGCCAAGTTGGGCTACCGCGAGCTTGTTCGTACCAAAAACGGATCACAGACAGAAAATCTTGAGCAATATTGGTGCGTTCAAATACTCGATTTATTTCGTTGATCGCCAAGACAACAGGACTGTCAATTTGTGCGAGCAAATAGTTTTCAAAGTAAATAGTGCAGCTTACCTTGCTGCCCATATCTTCATCCCAGAATTCATCAATATTTGGTTCGAGTTTGAGTTGCCGAGCGACATTGACACAAAGCCAGCGCAAAAATTTATCTAAACTACCAAAAACTGCTGTGTCGGCTTGCTGAAAGTCTAAAGTTACTGTGCGGTATCCACGATCGACTGCCCCGTCAATTATCCGCAGCATCAGCGAACTTTTGCCCATTTTTTTGGGAGCTTTAATGCGAACGAGGCCTCCGGGTTTGCTAATTTCTGCACAGGCCAGGGCTTCGGCCCCTGAGCGCTCAATATAAAATGGAGAGTCAAGCGGTATCGGGCCGCCGGGAAAATATAGCTCGGCAACTGTTTGGATCGAGTTTGGTGATTTTTGGAGTCCTGCCATAATCCTTGCACAAGGCGATACCCTGACTGTATCTTACCTTTGTCAGGTTAGTAGGTAGACCAGCGGTGTCCAAGATCGATCGACAATCCTAAAAAATCTAAGTTTTTAGGGACTTCCCGGAACTGACTTTGCTATAGTAGTGTCACTTTACCCAATCTCAAACCCTGCTTCAACACTTCTCCAGACCGACAAAAATTCGACGGTAGCCCAGACGCGATCGTTCTTGGCCTTTACCGGAAAAATAACTCGTCGGTCGTCGAGATCGCGCAGGAAGAGCCCCTATCTAAGGAGAAATAATCATTGTCACGCCGCTACCTGTTTACCTCTGAATCCGTCACTGAAGGCCATCCCGATAAAATCTGCGATCAAATTTCAGATACGATTTTAGATGCCTTACTGACTGAAGACCCTAAAAGCCGCGTCGCAGCCGAAGTTGTCGTCAACACCGGCTTAATGCTGCTGACTGGCGAAATTACCACTAAAGCTCAGGTAAATTACATAGAATTAGCCCGGAAAAAAATAGCCGATATTGGCTACATCCACGCTGACAACGGCTTTTCGGCCAATAGTTGCTCAGTGTTGGTGGCTCTTGATTCTCAGTCTCCCGATATTGCTCAAGGGGTGAACACAGCCCACGAAAGCCGGGAACAATCGAGTGAAGAGGAATTGGACGCCATCGGCGCTGGCGACCAAGGTTTGATGTTCGGTTTTGCTTGCAACGAAACGCCGGAAATGATGCCTCTGCCGATCAGTTTAGCGCACCGGATTTGCCGTCAACTGGCAGCAGTCCGCAAAACCGGTCAGTTATCTTACCTGCGTCCCGACGGCAAAAGCCAAGTTACAGTCATCTATGAGGACGGCAAACCTGTTGGCATAGATACAATTTTAATTTCTACGCAGCACACCGAAACGATCGGCGACATCACAGACACAGCGACAGTTCAAGCCAAAATCAAAGAAGACCTGTGGACTGCGATCGTCCAACCTGTGTTTGCCGATATTAGCGTGAAGCCAGATGCAGAAACTCGCTTCCTTGTCAACCCCACCGGCAAATTTGTGGTCGGCGGGCCTCAAGGAGATTCGGGTTTGACCGGCCGCAAAATTATTGTGGATACCTACGGCGGCTATTCCCGCCACGGCGGCGGCGCTTTTTCTGGGAAAGACCCCACCAAGGTAGACCGCAGCGCGGCTTATGCTTGTCGCTACGTTGCTAAAAATATCGTAGCGGCTGGTTTGGCCGAAAAGTGCGAAGTGCAGTTGAGTTATGCGATCGGCGTTGCGCGGCCGGTTAGCATGATGATCGAAACTTTTGGCACTGGAAAAGTTGATGACGATCGCCTTTTAGAAGTTGTGAAGCAGCATTTTGAACTGCGTCCTGCGGGCATCATTCAGGCATTTAACTTGCAGAATTTGCCTGCTGAAAGAGGTGGCCGTTTCTATCAAGATGTGGCGGCTTACGGTCACTTCGGACGCACTGATTTAGATTTGCCTTGGGAGGAAACTGATAAGGCGGAACTTTTGAAAGAAGCTTTGAGCCAGAAGTTGTCTGGAGTAGCTGGATAGTACAATTTTGGGGTGCGCGCAGCGCACCTTATCCATAAATAATATCGGGTGCTACCAATGAATGTAGGGTGCGTACTCCGCACCTTATTCATAAATAATATAGGCGGTTCTTCGGCGCATCTTATCCATAAATAATACCGGGTTCTACCAATCAATAATAACGTAGCGGGTTCAGTACCCACCTTCAAAGAAAAAAAGAATAAATAAATGCGATTTTTCACACCTTTCCAATCAGCAATTCGCAGTTTTGCCTCTTCCCTCCAACAGCGGTTGGGGACGACTGGATTTTCTGCACCAAATCCCGCAACGCTGCCAAGTTCGTTTGCGACTAAAAATCCTGGTGGAATTCGCGGCGTTTGGATAACCACCACGGACTCCAAAGTTCTCACATCAAAAGAGCGAATTGCTGAAGCAATGGACTTTCTCGCCGATACGGGATTTAATACCATTTTTCCTATAATTTGGAGCCAGGGTTATACGGCTTATCCTTCTAAAATTATGCGAGAAAAATTTGGGGTGGAAATTGACTCGCGCTATCAAGGTCGCGACCCCTTAGCAGAAATATGTGTTGAGGCAAAGAGAGTTGGTTTAAAAGTTATTCCTTGTTTTGAATACGGATTTGTGAGTTCTTACAATCGCAAGGGCGGTCATTTGCTGGCGAAAAAACCTGAGTGGACCGCCCGTGATGCCAGCGGCAATTTACTTAAAAAAAATAACTTTGACTGGATGAATTCTCTTGACCGGGAAGTGCAAGACTTTGTGATGGGGTTGATGCTGGAAGTTGCTAAGAATTATCCGGTAAACGGGGTACAAGGAGACGATCGCATTGCGTTTCCGGTAGAAGGCGGTTACGACGAAAAAACGGTTAAACGCTATCGAGAAGAATGCGGTAAAGCAGCGCCGTCGGATTGTAAAGAACCACATTGGCTGCAGTGGCGTGCTAATATTATTACTGAGTTTGTAGCTCGTTTACACCGAGAAGTGAAAGCTATTAATCCTGATTTGTTGCTATCGATGTCGCCGAGTCCTTATGACTGGGGACTGGTGGAATATTTGCAAGATTCTAAAGCTTGGGTTGACAAAAACTTGGTCGATCTGTTTCACCCGCAGTTTTATCGCCGCGATTTTAATGCTTACAAACAATTGGTCGATAAAATGATTGGGGGACAGCTTAGCGGGCAGCAAGTAAAGTGCGTGTCGCCCGGTATTTTGTTGACGAATCGAGGCAGCAAATATAGCATAACTCCCGAACTGTTGTTGCAAGTAATTGCTTACAACCGCTCTCAGGGGATTCAAGGAGAAGTGATGTTTTTTTACGAAGGTTTGCGAGATAACGATAACGCTTTGGCTAAGGTTTTGAAAAAAGGGCCCTATGCTCGTTGAGAGATTCTCCCGCAATCAAGCTGTTTCCGGTTGGCTGCGGTCAACCCTGCCGATCGCTATTTCAAACCAAGTTGGTATAAAATAAGATGTTGCACCATTTTCAATAAGCTTTGATGAACAGGCAAGATGCCGGTTCCACAAAGGGTGAGTTTTCTTGTGGAACAGCTATCTTGCCTGTTGCTGACAATGGTGCAAGATGTGAGGATAAAATGATATAGCAGAGTTAGGCTATCGAAAGACCCAGCGAGGTCAAGCAGCAAGCGCTACTAATTGTCAAGGTGATTGCCCAAACAAACCCAATAATTAATAATTGGGGAGTTGCAAAAATAGTGGAATAAGACATATTTTAGAAGTGGGTGCAAGCTTTTTTTTAGAAGTAGCGTTTTGTAGACACCATATTTTTTAAAGACAGTTTAAAAGAGCAATCTCAACCGCTCGCCAAAATATTAGGATAAATCAGTGAACTCAGCCGCAAACCTGATCCAAGAGCTACCCGAGCTCAGCGATGCTCAATTCAATCAAAAATATTTGAAACAAAAACAAGGGATGCACACCTTGGCGACTATATTGCCGCAAGTAGAACAGCAAAGTCTGGCTTTGCGGGCAGTAAAATTAGCACTAAAAGTAAATTTAAAACTCGGCTCGAAGCTAGCAGGAACGGTAAAGCCAGAATTTCAAACAGCCACAATAAAATTAATCGACAAAATCCCCACTTCGCCGCTGCTCAAAATTCAACTGCTGGCCCTAACAAGTTCCGATCGGGCAATTCCGATGCTGGTGGCCGCATTGAACCACAAAGAAAGTGCAGTGCGCCTTGATGGGATTCGAGCGATCGGGAAAATCGCCTCCGAAGCAGCAGTAATTGAATTAGCCCGATCGCTCGAATCCAAAGATTCCCAAATCCAAGCTTGGGCTGCTTGGGCTTTAGGAGAAATTCACTCGAAACCAGCCGCCGCAGCACTGCTCAAAGCCATCAAGCACCCAGAGTCCAAGGTGCGCGCCTGGGCTGTTTGGGCCTTGGGCAAAATTAACCCGAAAACAGCCGTCCCCGCGCTGCTCAACGCGCTCAAACACCAAGACTCCGAGGTGCGCTGGCGGGCTGCCGTCAACTGCGGGAAAATCGGCGTCTCGGAGGTAGTTCCCGGGCTGCTGAATGCCCTCAGAGATAAAAATCACATCGTCCGCGCTAGGGCGGCGGCGGCTTTGGGGAAAATCGGCGATTGTGACGCAGTACCCGGCTTAATAGAATTGCTTCACGACGATCCGGACTCCTATGCAGTTTCTTTGAGGGCCGCCGAGGCCTTGGGACAAATCGGCACGGAAACGGCTGTGGCCGGGCTGGTGCAAGCCCTCAACCATGACGACTCAGACGTGCGCGGCAGTGCAGTTTCTGCCTTGGGAGAAATCAGCAGCGAGGTGGCTATGGTGGCTGTAATCGGCTCGCTCTCCGATCGAGATATTTTCGTGCGCGGCAGGGCGGCGGTTGCCCTCGGGAACATGAATACAGAGGGAGATGCGAAATTGCAAAAAATGGTGGTCGCGGGACTGGCGAGCGCAATTGGCGACAGCGAATCTTATGTGCGCTGGAGAGTTGCTGCTGCTTTGGGGGAAATTGGGACAGAGGAAGCTGTGGCAGGTTTGGTGCGGCTGCTGGGAGACGAAACTTCTGGAGTGCGCCAAAACGCTGTTAAATCCCTCGGTCAAATTGGCTCAACGGCTGCTATTTTGGCTCTGGAAACAGCTTTAAATCGCGAATTTGCTGACGTTCGCGCGCTGGCTGCCCAATACTTGGCGGATGCCAGCACTCAGGCAGAAACAGTTGATTTTGAGCCCTCTGTTTCCCCAGATTTATCGGGTGAAAAACTGCCGAAAATCCTGATTGGTTCGCAAGCAGAAGCCAGCGAATACATTGTTGAGCGCCCTGCGCGACGCCAGATTAAATACCTGATCTCGATCGGCAGTCCGGGTGTGCCCGAACCCAAAACTTTCGATCAAATCGCAAACCGAATGTGCCTGGAGTTTAACGACCTCGACATCCCCGTTGACGACCCCGATCAAATCTTGCCTACCCTTGAGGATGTACGGAAAATTATTGATTTCGCCCTCAAAATGTCGTCGCAGGGAGGCAGTTTGCTCATCTGCTGCCAAAGTGGGATCAGCCGTTCAACGGCCACAGCTTTGACTGTTTGTGCTGCGCTGTTGGGTCGTGGCAAAGAACGGGAAGCTTGGGCGTTAGTGCTCGCCGCCAGACCCCAAGCCAAGCCGAATCGCTGGATGGTACACTTGGCCGATGAAGCTTTGGGTAGAGACGGTAAGCTAGCACTGGCGATCGAATTGACCACCGCCACTCCAGAACTCGCAATCGCCAACAGTTGACTGGCAGAAACCGGGTTTCTTTTCGCAAGCCCTACAGTTATACTCAACTAACGACACTTCACCTCAGACTTGTCTTTGCAGGGCAACGATGCCAAAAGTCGATCGCCAGGGTGCAAAAGTTCGATCGGCTCCTGCATTTGTGACATTCTGTGCTAGAAAGTCGTCGGACGATCAACAAAAACCGTCAAGCAATCGTCGCATTGCTGGCAGCAAAACTCCAAAGCTGAGGAATCGGGTGCATTGTCAACAGACAATATCAGCTTGGGGGAGCTCACAGGCCAAACGCATCAGACAGAATTTTCTGCCTGTAACATTCCACGCGGGGATCATTACACTGCCAGGATAAATTTTTCTTTATTTTGCCTGCTGCTGACCTTTACGAGTCGAAAAAGTAATTTGGCAACAGCCATCAACAGGGTAATTATCTATTAGACATCAACCGAATTTAAGTTTCTCCTCGGGCTCGACAAGAGTTTCAGATGCTTTTTCGCAGATGTCTAATGGAAAATAGACAAGCTTTTCCGTTTGGAGAACTTAAGAGCGTGCTAGATTTTAAAAGAATACAGTGGTTGCATATGTCAAAAATTAACTTGCTCAAAAAAACAGGGAACGAAGCAAGTTTATCGGTTGCGGTTTGGGAATGCCAGGGCGAGTTCAATTCCGAGTTAGAACCATTTAACCCGCAGAAAAAACCTGTGACCCCGCGAAAGGTAAACCAAAAAAATAGCAAGGTAGGTAAACTGATGCCGCTCTTTATTTCTGAACAAGTCGGTTCTCTAGAAACCGCACACAAAAACATATCCAGCCAGGATTTTGTAGAAATATCATCCTTAAAAATCCGCAAAATGTTGCCATCTAAAATTGGCGGTTGGTCCATCCATAAAAAAATTGGTGGTGGGTATTTTCTGGCAATAGGAATCGGATTTATTGGCTCCATGAGCGGGCTGGTGATTGCCGATTACTACCAAGGACAAGGATTAAAACAATTCAATGACGCTCACTTACAAGCGCAATTGCTCGGAAATTTTAAAGATGCAGCGCTGGCGGCACAATTGCAGGGAGCGCAGCTAGATTCTTTTGTAGATAATTCCGCCATGCTGGAACTGCAAGAAGAGCAGTTTATCAAGAGTATTGTTCAGGCAAAAGAGCTGCGGTTGCGTATAGAAAAGTTTGCCGACAGCAAACCTGCTTGGCAGGCAGCAAAGCCGGAAGTTCTCAAAAGTTTACTGCAAGATTGCACGGAAGATTTAGAATCCTACGCCGATACTCTCAAGTCAACTTTGCAGCAAATCCAGCAATCGCAACTGTCACCTCGGGAGATAGAGTCGGCCAGAAAATTGTTGGCGACAGAAAGCGGAGAAGGTGTAAAACAGCTCAACAGCAGCCTTGAGAAATTGAGCAAAATCCTCTATATTGCCCAGCAGCAAGAGGGGCAAGGCGGTGAAGTGATGGAGGAAGCTCAAGGCATGGAAAAAGCTATAATTATTATTAGTATGCTGCTGTCGGTAGTGGTAGCCGGAATGGTGGCTTACCAAACGAGTCGGGCGATCGCCAAACCCGTCGTGAGCGTCACTCAGATTGCCGAAAAAGTCGCCGCCGAGTCGAATTTTGATTTGCGAGTCCCCGTCACCGGACAAGATGAAATAGGCTCATTAGCTGCGTCTCTCAATCACCTGATCGAGCGAGTTTCCCAACATACTAAAGAATTAAAACAAGCTAAGGAAGCCGCCGTCACCGCTAACACTGCTAAAAGCCAGTTTTTAGCAAATATGAGCCACGAGTTGCGGACGCCTTTAAATGCGATTATCGGCTACAGTCAACTACTGTCAGAAGATGCCCAGGATGCGGGATGCGATGAGTTTGTACCCGACTTGGACAAGATTCAGAAGGCGGGCACGCACCTGCTAGATTTGATTAACGATATCCTCGATTTGTCAAAAATTGAAACGGGGGGTATGAAACTCGAAATCCAGGAGTTTGACATCGAATCCCTCGTTGACAATGTTGCGTGTGCCGCGAAACAGTTGGTAGAGAAAAATGGAAATGTTTTAGAAATAGAGTGCGATCGAACTGCGGGTATCATGCACGCAGATTTCAAGAAAGTGCGGCAGGTTTTGATGCACTTGCTGAATAATGCTGCTAAGTTCACCAAAAACGGCAGGGTTAAACTGAGTGTCAGGCGCATTGAAGGAAGCGGAAAATTGAATACAGCAGATCGATCGGCGATTGACGATTCAATGCCTGTCGATGAAACTCATTCTGCGGCGATCGCTTGTCCCCTACTGAATGTTGAAGAGTCGGATTGGATTTGCTTATCGGTTAAGGATACCGGAATTGGAATGTCGGAAGAACAACAGCACAAATTGTTTGAAGCTTTTGTGCAAGCTGACTGTTCAACAACGCGACCTTACGACGGCGCGGGATTGGGGCTGACACTCAGTCGCCACTACTGTCAGATGATGGGTGGGGAGATTTTGGTAGAAAGCGAAGAGGGAAAAGGGTCTATTTTCACTGTCCGCATACCGGCGGGAAACGGGTGATCTGATGTTTGGGCCAGAGATATAGGGGGTAGGCAGAGGGGCGAAAATTTAAGTTTCAAACCTCTGGCTGTATGTCCAAATTTAGTCTTGTCAGTGGGGGCGATCGCCCTCTATTAATTCTAATTGGTTATTTTACAAATTCAAACAGCACAAACTGCTGGCTCGTGAACTCCAACCTAAATCGATTCTAATAAATTTCATTTAGTATTATTAAACCGCGAAGACGCGAAGGAAGAATCAGGAAGAATCCGGAAGAAATAGATAATCTTCTACGGGGAAAAGAGTAAAAGGTCGATCGCACAAACTGCCCTCAACTTTTATCTTGTTTCTCATCGGATGGTGGGGACTGTTTTTGCATTTGTTTTTGACGTTCCCTCACAGCTTGTTCCAAAATGAATGCTGACAAGCCGCTGATTGAACGGCGTTCCTCATTTGCCCACTCTTGAAGTAGGTCATAGATTCCTTCTCCTATCGAGGTTGATATGCGTTTAGACATGAGAGGTTAATTGTTTCTTATTTAAGCCGATCGCCATTGTCGAGTATTTTAGACAATTTTGTCGAATATGCACCACAATACTGCTTTTGCACAGCACTATGCGCCCGATCGCGCGCGCATGAATCAGCAATAAAAAACTTCAGTCCTCAGTTTGTTTGAGAGAGCGATCGCCCACACCTCACTCAACTTTTCTCCTGCTTTTCATCCGATGGCGGGGGCTGTTTTTGCATTTCCTTTTGATGTTCTCTGGCTGCTTGCTCCAAAAGGAATGCTGATAAGCTGCTGATTGAACGGCGTTCCCTCTCTGCCCACTCTTCGAGGATGTCATAGATTCCATCAGCCAAATAAGTGGTTAAGCGTTTGGTCATCCGAGGCTCAGTATTTTTTTGTTTAGGGCGATCGTCATTGTGCTGTATCTGGACTGTCTTGTCGAGTATACGTCATTTACGTTACATATATGTGGCGTTTAAGTGATATACTGTGAACAAGTCAAAAGCCAGCGTCATCCCTAGGAAAGTTCGTCGCTGGCTTCTGGCCCCTAAATAAGCAAGGAGGCAATCTCTATGGTACAGCCTGGAAGCGACGGCAGCGAATATACTCGCGGCTATCAACAAGCTTTAGATGACTTTGGCGTGACGCAACTGCTGTCGGGTATTCGCAGCTACTCTGATGAGGACTTTGATGCCGATCGCGCGCGCATGACTGGGCCAGAGATCGAAAGCTATGCGGTGTTTCTGATTCTGCGCGTCGGGGCGAATCTCAAAGGTAGTACGATCGCCCGCTACCTCAACACTCTCAGAAAAGCAAATTCTCCGACGATCGCCGATCGCCCCGCGATCGAACTCAACCCAAATTCGATCTCGAAAACACCTGAAAAGTCAAAGCAGGGCGATCGTAATTCTTGGGCGATCGTCCGAATTTTACCGAATGCTGAGCACTATACAATTGCGCGTTTTGTCAACCGCCAAGATGCGGACGATCGGCGGAGGGCGTTGTGTCGGTTTATTCCAGAGGGAGTGTTTGAAGTTGTGTGCGATCGCACCTAACCAATAAACACAAATGACGATAACAATTGTAGCGACTCCCTATTAAGTTTTTCGGGGGTTTTAACCCCCGCTTAATAGAAAAATTCCGTCGGGGGTTTCAACGCCTGGCGGGCGTCGGAAGCATGAAACAGCCCTGAGGATTTAGGGGAATATACGCTTTGATACAAACGAGAAATACAGATAAGTTGACACCAATCAATACTCTTGTTTCCGGATCGCACATTTCCAGCTAAACTCTCCCCCACAAAGCCAATCCGCCACCTCTTCCCCTAGCCGCAATTATCCCATCTTCTACCATAAAATATGCAAAAAATGCCTGCTTCCCCACACTCAAACTAAAAAATTCCGCCTCCCGCCCTTCTCCACCGCGAATAAATCCTTGATACACAGTTTTACCCAACACTTTCACCGTAATTCTGGTAAAATCAAAAGCTAAAATATTGTTAGGCAAAAACTTAGTCGGTCCGGAAAGAGTTAGTGCGATCGCCCCAAATTGCACAGAATTCTCCACCCTGCCGGTTTCGCTAGACGCTTCCCCTTCAGCAACAGGTTCGGCCGAATAAGCAATTTGAATTTTCGCAATCCACTCAGGGATATAACGTCCCGCACCCAACACAATCCCCGCTTTTTGTCGAGTCTTTTTGGTGCCGGTGATAAAGCAGAGTTGCCAGTTGCCGATTAATTGCTCGAAAGAATAGCGAGTTTTGGTTTTTTTCGCGCTTTTCTCAGCTTCTAGGAGGGCGGCGACTACGGCGTTGGAAGATGGTTTAGAATTAGATTTAGCGGCTTGTTCTAGAATAGATATATTTTCCATTTAATATACAAACCAGTTTTATTGTTGGTAACAGAGATAATATTAGCTGAAGTAGCGGAGAAAAACATGGTTGCGATCGCCCCCACAGACACAGAAATCATCGTCATCGGCAGCGGGATAGGCGGTTTGACTTGCGCTGCAATGCTTGCCCGCTATGGATTTGACGTGATTGTCTGCGAAAGCCATTCGATCGCGGGCGGGGCCGCACACGGTTTTGAACGCGACGGATTTAGCTTCGACTCCGGGCCCTCGCTGTACTCAGGATTATCCTACAGCCCTTCTGCGAATCCGCTGCGGCAAGTTTTGGATGCGATCGGCGAAAAACTCCCCTGCATCACCTACGATACCTGGGGTTGCTGTTTGCCAGAAGGCGATTTCGACACATCCGTCGGTGCGAGTCAATTTGGCGAAGTGCTCGCACAACTGCGCGGCGCGGAAGCAGTCGCCGAATGGCGGCAACTCCAGCGCATCATGGAACCCTACGCCAAAGCTGCCACAGCCTTGCCCTCCCTGGCTTTGCGCTTCGATTTGGGCGCTGTTTTTACCCTCGGCCAATTTGCGCCGGCTTTCCTGCAAACTGCTGGCGACGCGATCGCACTTGCAGGCCCTTTCAGCAAAATTATGGACAAAAATGTCCAAGATCCCTTTGTCCGAAATTGGCTGAATTTGTTGTGCTTCCTGCTGTCTGGACTCCCAGCCGACGGAACGATCGCAGCCGAAGTCGCTTTCATGTTCGCCGACTGGTATCGCCCCAATGCAGTTTTGGACTATCCGATCGGCGGTAGTGCAGCTTTGGTAAATGCCCTGGTACGCGGTTTAGAGCGCCACGGAGGGCAGTTGCTGCTAAATTCCCACGTTGCAGAAGTTTTGGTCGAAAACAACCGGGCTGCCGGCGTGCGGCTGCGATCGGGCAAAATAATTCGATCGCACAAAGCCGTCGTCTCCAACGCTTCCGTTTGGGATACCCTGAAACTGTTGCCTGAAACCTCTGTCCCGCAAAGGTTTCGGCAACAGCGGCAGGCGACGCCCGAGTGCGACAGCTTCATGCACCTGCATCTGGGAATTGATGCAGCCGGAGTGCGATCGGACTTGGCTTGTCACTACATCTTCGTCAAAGACTGGGAAATGGGCGTTTCCGCCCCTCAGAACGTCGTTCTCGTCTCGATTCCATCCCTCCTCGACCACCACCTCGCGCCTCCGGGAAAGCACGTCATTCACGCATATACCCCCGGAAACGAGCCTTACGATTTGTGGCAAAAGCTCGATCGCACCAGCGAAGAGTACAAGCTGCAAAAACAAGCGCGCGCCGAGGTAATGTGGGAAGCCTTAGAGAGAATTATCCCCGATATTCGATCGCGCTGCGAAGTCACCTTAGTTGGGACACCCCTAACCCACGAACGGTTTTTGCGCCGCCATCGCGGTTCCTACGGGCCCGGAATTCGGGCGGGTAGCGGCTTGTTTCCCGGGCCGAGAACACCTTTAGCGGGGCTGTTTTGCTGCGGAGATTCGACGTTTCCGGGAATTGGTTTGCCGGCTGTTGCTGCTAGCGGTGCGATCGCAGCCAATACGATCGCACCTTTGTACAAACATTTGCAATTGATTGGAGAAGTTATTAGTTAGTTGTTATTAGACATCTCCCAAAATTATTGTGGAACAGGCACGGTGCCTATTCAAAATCTGCTTTTTAGGAGATGTCTATTAGTTATTTGTTATTTGTTAACGAAATTATTGAAGAGCTTTCCTAGCGAAGGACGGAAAGCAAGAGTAAACAATAATTTTATATAATTTAGTAAAATGTGACCGATATCTGTCAGCATAGAAATAGATAGTTCGATCGCCCTGAGAATACCGTGCAACCCGTAGACTTTACAACTTTAACCGCCACTTGCAGCGAACTGCGAGCCCAATGGCTGCCAGCGCGCTTAGAACAAGTCTACCAGCGCGATCGCTTCACCGTGTCCCTGGCGCTGCGTACCATGAAAGGGCGCGGATGGATTGACCTTTCCTGGCATCCTGTGGCCGCCCGCATCTGCGTCGGCGACCCCCCGCCCCGCATTCCCGACACATTCACCTTCAGCGAACAACTGCGGCATCAACTCAGCGGTTTAGCCTTAGTTTCCATCGCCCCTGTTTCCTCCTGGGAAAGAGTTATCGACTTGCAATTCGCCAAACGCCCCGGAGAACCAGCCCTCTGGCACCTCTGGGCCGAAATCATGGGCAAGTACAGCAACGTTATCCTCACCGCCCAAGACAACCTCGTTGTCACCTGCGCCCACCAAGTCAGCGCCAAACAGTCCACCGTCCGTCCCATCCAAACCGGGCAACCCTACGAAATGCCCCCGTCTTTGACCGATGCAGTGCCGAGTCTGAGCGAATCTCAAAACCGCTGGCAATCACGAATTAGCCTGGTTCCCGGTCCATTAAACCGCAATCTGTTGAAGAATTACCGAGGGTTGAGTAAGGCGTTAATTGGGTCAATGATTCGATCGGCTTCTTTAGACCCCGAACAATCCACCGACAGCCTCAATCCCGACGACTGGCAGCAACTATTCCAGCGCTGGCTATACTGGCTGCAATGCCTAGAAAACTCGAAATTTCACCCGAGTTTTACCCCCGAAGGCTACACCGTAATCGATTGGCCCGCACCAGATGCAAAAGAGGCAGAAACTGCAAACGAATCTAACTCCTCTGTTCCTTCTTCCTTCTCTTCCGTTCAAGAATTACTTAACAGCTACTACACAGGCGAAATCAATCAAGAAGTATTCGCCCAACTGCGGCATCAGCTTACCCAAAAACTCAACAACGTCTTAGCCAAACTGCGCCTCAAAGCCAACACATTTAAAGAACGCTTGCAGCAATCAGCAGACGCAGACACCCACAAATCCCAAGCCGACTTACTGATGGCAAATTTGCAGCATTGGGAACCAGGAATGAAATCAATTTCTCTCCCTGACTTTGAAACCGAGAAACCAGTTATCATTGCCCTAAACCCAGAAAAAAACGCCGTTCAAAACGCTCAAGCCCTCTACAAAAAACACCAAAAACTTAAAAGAGCCCGCATTGCCGTAGAACCTTTGTTAGCCGCCGTACAGGAAGAAATCGACTATTTAGAACAAGTTGAAGTCGCACTTTCGGTATTGGAAACTTACCGCAACACCCAAGATTTGCAAACCCTCGCCGAAATCCGCGAAGAACTGATCCAGCAAAAATATCTAGACGTACCAGATTACCGCAGTACCGACAAAAATGCTGCGATCGAATTTCACCGCTACCAAACCCCCAGCGGCTTTGAATTATTAATCGGGCGCAACAACCGCCAAAACGACCAACTCACTTTTCGCACCGCTAACGACTACGATTTGTGGTTCCACACCCTAGAGATTCCCGGAAGTCACGCTTTGCTGCGTCTCAAACCCGGTACTGTGGCTGAAGAAACCGATTTGCAATTTGCCGCCGACATGACTGCTTACTACAGTCGCGCCCGCCACAGCGAACAAGTCCCGGTGGTTTATACAGAACCGAAATATGTATACAAGCCCAAAGGCGCAAAACCGGGTATGGTTGTATACAAGCAGGAGCGAATTGTCTGGGGTAGACCGCAGCAAGCTCCGGCTTGATTTATATAAAGTGATAATTAAGGGCTGAGCGGCAATCGAAACCTCGTTTTTACGCAAAATAACCTGTTTGCAACCGATAAACCCCGGGTTTTTGAATCGGCTTGATTATACAAAGTGACCGGGAGTGCGATCGTCCTAAAAATTAAAATGCGTCTGTAATGTAAAGTTTTATTACACAAAATTAAATTTTGTTGTTATAGTACCACTTAAGAGAGATGATATTTCTTTGAGAACCCGCTGCAAATAAACGTGCAACTTGGGTTTCCTCACTGTGAGAACAACACTGTGGGAACACAACGGATTTAACTATTTTTGCAGACCAGCTTTAGCTAAAGCTGGTCGTTTCTGTTTAAACATTAAACCCCAGCTCGGACAATTTTAGATTGGCGATTTTAGATTTTAGATTAAAACTGCCAATCTAAAATCTAAAATCTAAAATCCCCAAGGGCTGCTCCTAGAAAGTAAACGTCGTTCTGACAACCCCAATCACTAAATCAGAATTATTCTTATTGTGGTCGGGAGCAGTCAGCCAAATCAGACCAGGAGTGATAGAAATATTATCGCTCAACTTAAACTGATAAAAACCTTCAACGTGCAGCGAAGTATCCTTATCTTCCGGCAAAGTTCGATTAGTAGAACTCGTTACCCGCGGCTCCATACCTACGACAATTCCCGCCACATTTCCTTCTTTGAGCAAATCGGGAAAAGCCAAAGTAACTGCCCAGTTCCAGATTTTTTGATCCCCCCTCTGCACAGAACCCGTAGGAGTAGTCAAATTGGATAAAATGCGCTGGTTGGTGTAACCCGCCCAACCGCCAATTGCAAATCTCCGATTTAACTGCCACGAAGCTTGCGCCCCGTAGGAATTGCTAGAAACTGGCATATTGCTATCGCTGTCGAGCCCGAAGGAAGCGAGACGCACCGGGAAATTAGAAGCATTGCTGCCGGTACCGGTAACGACGTTGTAGGAATTAACGTAAGTTAAACCTAAAGCAATGCTGTCGCTCGGTGTAAAAGTCAACTGAGCCAAACCGCCGTAAGAGCCGTTAAACAAACCATTTCCCCGCGTCGGGTCCGCAGCATTGCCGGTCATATATCCCAAACTCAGTTCGAGTTTTTCCCCAAACTGATGCCGCATAGCGATGCCAGAACCGCCAATCAAATAGTAAATTGGGTTGCGAGTACCGAAGTTAGAAAGAGCGCCGTAGCTGCCGTCTCCGTCAAAGTAAGGGTTGACAGTGTTAACAAAATCATCAGCAGCGCCAGCATTAGCTTCGAGAATTACAGTAGTGCTTTTGCCGATAGGGAATTGGTAAAGCAGCGCATCTAAACCTACCGTATTGCTAGCCTCGGCAAAAGGCCCGGCATTAAACCGCAATTCCCCTTCAGCGGTTTTAGTATTATTAGTAGAAAACGAACCCAAATTTAAAACTTGCAATCGAGTTCTCAGCAAATCTTCTCCAGAGAAACTCGTATCGAAATTGATCCGAACTCTGCTGCCAAAAGCCGTGGTTTTATCAGCTTCGCGGCCTTCGGCATCATCTCCCCTGGCGATACCGGCCAAACCAAATATCACTTCGCCGTTGAGTTTAGTCGTAGTTGAAAACTGATTTGCTTCTAATTCAGAGGCCCGCGCTTCCAAAACATCGACGCGGCCGCGCAAAGTTGCTAATTCCGCCGCAAATTCTTCTTGCAACCTTTGCACAGAAGCCAAATCTTCTCGCGTCGCCAGATTTCTGGAACCGCCTTGAATCAGCTCGCTAACTTTATCCAAACACGCATTTAAACCTGCTGCAAATTCGTAGCGAGTCATCGCCCGGTTGCCGCGAAAAGTGCCGTCAGGATAGCCAGCTATGCACCCGTAGCGCTCTACTAGAGACTGCAAAGCTTGGAACGCCCAATCGGTGGGCCGAACGTCGGAAAGTTGCGACACAGATGTTACTTGGCCGGCCGCATCTTCGCTGCTACTGCCTTCTGTGCTGTATTGGTTGATTTGTTCTAAAACATTAGACTGTTGTTGAGGTTGGGCACTTGAATCAGTGGATTGCGAAATCCGATCGGGCTGTGCGGCGGGTTTTTCTACGTTTAAATTAGCCAGTGGTGCGGGGGGTTGCGTTTCGCTTAAGTTTGCGGGCGCTACTGCGGGGATTTGCTCCGCGACAGGTTGTTCGGGACTTAAATTTGCGGGCGCTACTGCGGGTTTGGTTTCGCCTAAATCTGCTGCTGCAACTTCCGCTGCTTTTGCTTGTTCGGCAACTGGGGGGATCAAATCGTTAGTGAAGCCCTCGTAGAGGTTCGCACTTTCTTTCTCAATAGTTTCAACAGTTGATTTGCTAGCTAGTGACACTGGTTCGGCTGTCTCAGGCTTTGCTGTCTCAGACTTGGCTGCCTCGGTTGCAGCACCTGCTAATTGCAATTTATCAGGTTGAGCTGCCGTGGAAATTTCTACAGGTTGCTCTGCGAGCGCCGTCGAAGATATGACTAAACTTGCTGCCAATACACCCGGACTAACTAAAAGTCCCTTCCACAAAAATTTGGACATTTTTTCCTCACACCACATTACGGTCGATCGCCCGTTCCGAAGATTTAGGCGCTCGCAAATCACCCTTAGTATTCCGCCTAATAGTATTTCTTGTCAACAATCGGGGAAATCACTGCCGGAGAGTGCAGTTTGGCTGTGGCTGATTTGACAAAAACTCCGCTTATTCCCAAAATCCTTGGTTTGAGCTAAATACCTACATAGAAACCTGGTTGATGGCGGGATATTGCGTAAGTTATCCCTCAGTAAGACTAATATTGACAGCACTGGCGCTAACAAATCGTTTGATCGGCTACAAATACAAGTGAAAAAACTCAAATACGCCCTAGTTCACGAATGGTTGACGCCCTTAGCTACTGGCGGTTCAGAACTCGTAGTGCAGGAAATCCTCAAACACGTAGACGAGGCAGATGTCTATGCCCTCATCGACTTTGAATCGGCCAATCCCCAAAGCTATCTTTTCGGGCGACAGATTGGCACAACATTTTTGCAGCACTTTCCCAGAGCTCGCAGCGGTGTCCAAAAATATCTGCCATTTCTGCCGATCGCGATCGAACAACTAGATCTGCGAGAATACGACATTATCCTCTCCTCATCCCATGCCGTCGCCAAAGGCATCCTCACCAGTCCCCAGCAACTGCACGTCTGCTACTGCCACACTCCCATGCGCTACGCTTGGGACTTAACTTTTGACTATTTGCGTAGCAGCAAAGCCGGACGGGGCATCCAGGGTGTGCTGACGCGATATTTGTTGCATCGACTGCGGCAGTGGGACGTAATTTCCGCCAATCGTGTTGATTATTTCATCGCTAACTCTCAACACACTGCGCGGCGAATTTGGCGGTGCTATCGGCGGCGGGCCCAGGTGATTTATCCGCCGGTAAATATCGAGCGATTTTCCTTGATGCGACAAAAACAAGACTTTTACGTCACAGTTTGTCGGTTAGTAAGTTACAAAAACGTAAGTGCGATCGTCCAAGCATTCAATCAACTCGGGCATACTCTAATTGTCATCGGCACCGGGCCAGAATTAGAAATGATTCGGCAAATCGCCAAACCCAACGTGCAAGTGCTCGGCTGGCAGCCCGCCTCCATAGTTGAAAAGTATATGGAAGAGGCGAAAGCCTTTGTATATGCAGCTTGCGAAGATTTTGGCATTGCTTTGGTAGAGGCTCAAGCTTGCGGAACACCAGTAATTTCCTATGCAGCAGGGGGCGCTTTGGAGACAGTGCTCGACATTCGCCAACACCCAGAGACAGGGACTGGTTTATTTTTTTCCTCCCAAACCGCAGCAGCATTAGTCGAAGCTGTCAAGGAATTTGAGCAGTTGCAAGGCAAATTTCGGCCAGAAATCTGCAGGTTGCGCGCTGAACAGTTTGCCCCCGAAGTTTTTGGGCAGCGCTATATAGCTTTTGTGGAACGCTGCTATCAGGAATTTCACTCCCGTGATTTTACCGAGTCTGGGGCTTGAGAGTGCCAGAACCCCATAGCGGGGCAATCTTCCTTCTGCCTTTGTATAAGTGCCTTCAGAAGACCTCTGGATAAGTGCCTTGTGCCTTCTTCCTTCTGCCGCCAGAAGCCCTCTTCCTTCTTCCTTCTGCCTTTTGAAGCCTTCAGAAGGCAGAAAATTGAGTATTGGAAACATAATTCAGAGAACAAAGCGTCTTGAGGCTTTATGATCAGGACTGTGTGTGGTGTGAAGTGAAGGAGTAAGATGACTGCCGACAGCCAACTAATCTCCGGCAAGGTAATTCGAGCGATCGCAAGACGCGGTTTTGGGTCTGTCCTGCAAGGAGATAGACGCATAAGTCGTTCTCTACAGAGCCTCGACGGAGAACTTTTCAAGCGGTTATTTGACATCCTGTTTTCCTTATCGGTTCTGATCCTGTTTGCTCCGGTTTACCTGCTTTTGGCTTTCTTAATCGCCTTAAGCTCGCCCGGTCCTATTTTTTACGTACAGGAACGAGTAGGCAAAAACCGTAAAAGGTTTTATTGCCTTAAATTCAGAACGATGGTGGAAAATGCGGACGATATATTGCTGGAAATCATGGAAAATTCTCCGCATTTGCGTCAAGAGTTTGAGGACAATTTCAAGCTGAAACAAGACCCTCGAATTACCTGGATTGGAAGATTTTTACGAATGACCAGTTTAGACGAGTTTCCCCAGTTTTGGAATGTTTTAAAAGGAGATATGAGCGTCGTCGGACCGAGACCTTTAGTTGAAGAAGAACTGCCGAGATACGGTCGTCACATCAACAAAATTCTCACCATAAGACCTGGAATTACAGGCTTGTGGCAAGTGTCCGGTCGCAACGACATTCCGTATCCCCGCCGAGTCCAAATCGACCTCTATTACGCAAATGACAAAAACCTTTGGATGGATATGTGGATTGTTTTCAAAACAATTGGAGTTGTGATTTTTCCCAAAAATAACGGCGCATATTAATTTTTGTCCGCAGTCAGCCATCGGTAGTTAGTTTTATTTGTTACTGACCACTGATGCTGACTACTGACAATCAGTGACAAACTCTTTGTCAAAACTAAACAGTTCCTGGATGCCATCGAAGAATTGTGAGCTTAACTAAAGGGGCAAATACTTAAATAAACCTATCTCTTATTCATCTAGAAAGATCAGTTCTTCTAGATAGACTACTTTAGGTTTAGGTGTTAAACTTAACTCTATAACCTTTGGCTTAAGGGGGATAGCCTACTTATCTTGGGATAGCCCACTACCCAACAGCGTAGGAAGTAAACTTCAACTGGCTTTAGGTAACTAAAGGTAAGTTTGAGTAAGTTTTATAAAGCAGTTAACGTAGAGTTTGAGAATACGGCCGGCAGGGAGCAACAGCCTCTGCCAAAAAATTTATTGTGAATTAACACAGCCTGTCAAAGGAAAATCAGATGACGCAACGTAAGCGAGCGCTAATAACAGGTATTACAGGTCAAGACGGCTCCTACTTGAGCGAATTACTGTTAGAGAAAGGATATGAAGTTCACGGCATTATCCGGCGCAGTTCTAGTTTCAATACCGATCGAATTGACCACATCTATGTCGATCCTCACAGCGAGGGTGCACGCCTGTTTCTACACTACGGCGACTTGACGGACGGCACCACTCTCCGCCGGATATTGGAAGAAGTTCAGCCGGTAGAAATTTATAACTTAGGCGCTCAATCTCACGTTCGAGTCAGTTTTGACTCGCCGGAATATACGGTTGACACAGTAGGGATGGGAGTATTGCGGCTGCTAGAAGCAATTCGGGACTATCAGCACCGCACCGGCATAGAAGTGCGGTTCTATCAAGCAGGTTCTTCGGAAATGTTTGGTTTGGTACAGGAAGTTCCGCAGAAGGAAACAACTCCTTTTTATCCCAGAAGCCCTTACGCCTGCGCTAAAGTTTACGGGCACTGGCAAACAGTAAATTATCGCGAATCTTACGGACTTTTTGCCTGCAACGGCATTTTGTTCAATCACGAATCTCCCCGCCGTGGCGAAACTTTTGTAACTCGCAAAATTACTCGAGCCGTTGCCAGAATAGTCGCCGGCAAGCAGAAAAAGATTTACTTGGGCAATCTCGATTCTAAGCGAGACTGGGGCTATGCTAAAGACTACGTGCGGGCGATGTGGCTGATGCTGCAACAAGACAAGCCTGACGATTATGTCATTGCTACCAACGAGACTCATTCTATTAAGGAATTTCTCGATTTGGCTTTTACTTACGTCAATTTAGATTGGCAAAAATATGTAGAGTTTGACGAACGCTACTTGCGGCCTGCAGAAGTCGAACTTTTGATTGGCGATTCGACTAAGGCGCGCCAGCAATTAAATTGGGAACCTTCTGTAACTTTTCAGGAGTTAGTACATTTAATGGTAGATGCTGACATGAAAGCTTTAGACCAGCAAGGTCGAGGTTCGGGCAACGGATTTGATTAAGTCGCTAAACCAAGCCGTCAATGCGAACAATTTGTAGGGGTAGGGCCCCGTGTCTACCCCTTTGGCGAAAGGCGTGCACCGGAGGATTGCCCCTGCACACACTTCACAACAGATGAGAGGGTTGTTGCAGCTATTAGCGTAGGGCGATCGGCATTCAAAGAACCAGCTTAATTGCTAGCAAAATTTTCGGCTGTGCGGGCTAAAAAAAACATTAAAATGATAGTTGAGGAGTCGCGACCCCTATATCTAACTTTCGGGTGTACACGGCGCAAATTGTCCGTATCGGGTGCAGCTAAAACAAATTTGTGGGCAACCTCATCCTGTAGCTGAAAGCTTTTTTTGCTAAAGCAACAATTTTAGAATTGAAATTGTCGATCGACCTTTATTCAAAATCCCGAGGCTAAAATTATGACCAGCTTGGATTTAAGCAGCAAAAGTATTCTAGTCACGGGCGGCGCCGGTTTCTTGGGCCGTCAGGTAATCGACCAGCTAGTGAAAGCAGGGGCCGATGCTGATAAAATTTCGGTGACTCGATCGCGCGACTGCGACCTTCGCGTCATGGAAAACTGCAAGCGCGCCGCCGAAAAACAAGATATTATCATTCACCTCGCCGCCCACGTCGGCGGCATCGGCTTAAACCTAGTCAAACCCGCTGAATTATTTTACGATAATTTGATGATGGGCGCGCAATTAATCCACGCCGCCTACGAAGCAGGAGTCGAAAAATTTGTCTGCGTAGGCACTATTTGCGCTTATCCCAATTTAACCCCAGTTCCTTTCAAAGAAGACGACCTGTGGAACGGCTATCCAGAGGTAACTAATGCACCTTACGGAGTAGCAAAAAAAGCCTTATTAGTGCAACTGCAATCCTACCGCCAGCAGTACGGATTCAACGGTATCTACTTGCTACCAGTAAATCTGTACGGCCCAGAAGATAACTTTGACCCGAAAAGTTCCCACGTCATCCCCGCATTAATTCGCAAAGTTTACGAAGCGCAAGAAAGGGGAGACAAAACACTGCCCGTTTGGGGCGACGGCAGCCCTAGCCGCGAGTTTTTGTATTCCACAGATGCCGCCCGAGGAATTGTGATGGCAACGCAAGATTACAGTGAATCTGACCCGGTTAATTTGGGAACGAATAGCGAAGTTAAAATTCGCGATTTAGTGGAAACGATTTGCGAATTGATGGGATTTGAGGGAGAAATTGTTTGGGAAACAGACAAGCCGAACGGTCAGCCGCGCCGCTGTTTGGATACCCAAAGGGCTAAGGAAAAGTTTGGTTTTGTGGCGGAGGTGAAGTTTAAGGAAGGGTTGAAAAATACGATTGAGTGGTATCGAAAACACGCAGTTTAAGTGTGAAAAACCCGGTTTCTTCCTGAAACCGGGTTTTTTTAGGAAAGGTGGTGAATGCAGTAAATCAGTAGAAAGAACTTGTTAGTAAAGCTGGCTCTTCCTTACTTAGTGTGCCAAACGATTAGTTTAAGTAGTGAAAACTAAAGCTATGTATGAATCGAAGGAAAAAAGGGCTCCAAATTAACTAAAGTAAGACTGGAAAACCTTGCTGTGTAAAAAATTAGACCATTAATTTTAGATAAATTAGCCCACGAAGTACGGAAGATCCGGCATATTTAGCCTTCCATACCGTAAATCAGCAACGCCGAATAAGAATGGAGGGGCGGGTTTTACAAACCATATGTGGGTAAGACCAACAATATAGTCAACCCACCCCCACGATAGGGGTAAATCGCAATTGCTTTCGCTCGATAAAAAAGCCGATCGCAATTTCTGTCAATCTGCATTGTGGGCGATCGACTACCTCTAAAGGAATATTCAAAAAAACATTTTTCACAATTTATTAAAATTTATTATACTACTTGTCAGGTGCGGAGCGTAAATATTCTCTCACTCCCTATACAAAATCAAGCCTGACCGAAAACAATTTGGTCACTAGCCCCGCGATTCATTCCTTTGCAGGCTGAGTGACGGTGTAAACTTTCCAATTCTTTAATCTAAAATCTAAAATCAAAAATCAAATGACAGCCGACAAACCCGGATTCAGCATTAGCGCGACCGCGATTCGCCGCCACATCGGCACCCTCATGCTGACACTTGCGATTATAGTCGTGGGCATTTTCTACATAACCCAACTGCCCGTTGACTTGCTGCCCTCCATCACCTATCCCCGCATCAGCGTGCGCTTAGACGCCCCCGGAGTCTCCCCAGAAGTCGCCGTTGACGAAATTACCCGCCCCCTCGAACAAGGACTTTCCGCAACAGAAGGAGTCACGCAAGTTTTTTCCCGCACCCGCGAAGGACAAGTCAGCGTCGATTTATTCTTCAGACCGGGCGGCGATATTGACCAGGCTCTTAATGACGCTACAGCCTCCGTCAACCGCATTCGCAACCGACTTCCCGATACGGTTGAATCGCCAAATCTGTTTAAATTTGACCCTTCTCAACAGCCGGTTTACGAATTTGCCCTGACTTCAGACTCGCGACAAGGGGTAGATTTGCGGGTATTTGCCGATGAAGAATTAGCCAGGGAAATTAACGTTATTCCCGGAGTAGCTTCCGTTGACGTTTCCGGCGGCGTTCAAGAAGAAATTCAAGTTAATATTGACCTGAACCGGCTGCAAAGTTTAGGAGTTAATCTTAACGACGTTTTTAATGCTTTGCGCGATCGCAATTTAGACACTTCCGGCGGCCGGCTGCGGCAAGAATCTAACGAACCGCTGACGCGCACAATCGGTCGCTTTAAAACAGCTTCTGAAATCGCCAATCTTTCCTTTCAAGTATCCGGTTCCAACCCGCCAAAACGAGTTTACCTGCGCGATTTTGCCCAAGTTAATGACGGCACCGAAGAACAGCGAGTAAAAGTTTTTCTCAATCAAAAACCTGCCGTTAAAATTAGCATCTTGAAACAGCCGGACGCCAACACTATTACTGTTGTAGACGGAGTGAAAAATCGCATCAAGGAAATGCAGGAGTCGGGCTTAATTTCGGCGGACATGACCGTAGTTACTACCTTAGACGAATCCAGATTTATCCGCAATTCCTTAGCCGATGTGGCGAATGCGGGGGTTTCAGGGGCAGTGCTGGCTGCGATCGCTGTTTTGTTCTTTTTAGGCTCCCTGAGACAAACCCTGATTATCTCTCTGACTATTCCTCTGTGTACTCTAGCAGCCATTATTTTAATGCGGCTGTTCGGTATGTCGCTGAATTTATTTAGTTTAGGCGGTTTAGCGCTAGGAATCGGTCAGGCGATCGATACCAGCGTAGTTATTTTAGAAAATATTGTAGTCGGTCTAGACAGCAACCCTCATCTGAAAAAAGGCAAAATCAAAGATCGAAAAGAACGCACGATAGAAGAGTCGGTAGAGCGGAGTGAAGAAGTAGAATCAGCAATGGTTGCCTCTACAGCGGCAAACTTAGTATCAGTGCTGCCATTTTTGCTGATCGGTGGCTTCTTTTCGCTGCTATTTAACGAATTGATTTTGACAATTAGCTTTGCAGTAGCAGCGTCTCTGCTAGTAGCTTTAACGGTAGTGCCGATGCTGACTTCTCGCTTGATGGGAATGTCTTATTCCAGCGGTATCAGTCAGTTCGGGCCGATAAAACATTTCAACCGCGGTTTTGAAAACGGCACGCGAGCCTACGGTTCAATGCTGTCAAAAGTGCTGGGTTTGCGGTTAATTATCATTGCCCTCGCTTTTGTAATTTTAGGTGGCGGCACTTGGGTGATGGTGGGACAAATTCCCCAAGAAATTTTGCCAAGAGTTAATACAAGCCAAGCCAGATTATTTGCTTCATTTCCTCCGGGTACTAACTTGGAAACAAATCAAAAAGTGATTGCTGCTGTCGATAAAATTCTACTAGAACAGCCAGAAACAGAGTACACTTTAACGACAGCGGGAGGGCTGCTGTTCGGCAACAATACGGTTGAAAATTTGCTCCGGGGAAGCAGCACAATTACGCTCAAATCTGGTACCAATACCACCGATTTTACAGAAAGAATGACTGAGGAATTGAAAAAAATTGACCTTCCTAAAGGAACTCGTCTGCGGCTAGTTCCAGAATCGATTAGGGGTTTAGTTTTAACTAATTCTCCAGTGCGGGGTGGCGAAATTGATGTCGTGGTTCAGGGGGACACTGAAGAATCATTGCAGGAAGCAGGCCGTCAGATATTAAAAGCATTAGATGAGAAGGTAAAATTAGCCCGGTTTCGACCGGAGGCAGACCCGCCGCAGTCAGAGGTACAAATTCGTCCAGACTGGGAAAGGGCGGCTGTGTACGGGCTGACAGCCCAAGATATTGGGGAGACAATTCAGACAGCAATTGAAGGTGCTGTTCCCACTCAGTTGCAGCGGGGAAACCGATTAATAGATGTGCGGGTGCAGTTCGATCGCACTTCTGTCAAATCTATTGCTCAACTCGGACAAATTCCATTATCGGGCAGCAATAACAGCATCATCCGTTTAAGCGACGTGGCAAATATTATTCTCGGCAAAGCGCCGGCAGAAATTCAGCGTCTCAATCAGCGGCAAGTTTTCTTAGTTGTCGGAAACTTGAATAAGGGTGCAAGTCTCGGCGATGCTGTCCAGCAAGTCGATGCAGTTTTATCAGAACTCAAGTTGCCGCGAGGAGTAAGAATTGTGCCGAGTGCGGCTGCTGAAACTAATGAGCAATTGCAAACTTCTCTCAAGCTTTTGGGAGGGTTGGCGACTTTTTTAGTGTTTGTAGCGATGGCGGTGCAGTACAATTCTTTGGTTGACCCGCTGGTGATTTTGCTGACAGTGCCGCTGGCGTTGGCGGCGGGAGTATTCGGGCTTTATGTGACCAAAACTGCGATCGGTGCGACGGTGATGATCGGTGCAATTTTGCTCGTGGGAATTATCGTGAATAACGGCATCATTATGGTGGAGTTGGCGAACCAAATTCGGGAAGAGGAAGGAGTCGATCGCACAACAGCAATTCTCAGGGCGGCACCTCAGCGCTTGCGACCGATTTTGATGACAACTATTACTACAGTTTTGGGTTTGTTTCCCCTAGCTTTGGGAATTGGAGAGGGTTCGGAGTTTCTCCAACCTTTGGGTGTGGTGGTGTTTTCCGGTTTGTCGCTGGCAACTTTGCTGACGCTGTTTATTATTCCCTGTTTCTATATTTTGCTGCACGATTTCTTTGGGACTTTTGCAGCGAAGAAGAAACCGCAGGCAGTTGCTATTCCTGTGCAGAAGGCGGCGAGAAAGACTCCGAATTTGTAAAATGTAGTGTCAGCTTTTTATGCACTTCGACGCAATCCGGCAGGGGTTTAAACCCCTGCCTCAAAGCGAAAGTCGGTTAAAACCGACTGTAGATTTTGACGGGAAGTGCGATCGATTTCAGTCCTCTTTCAGAGGACTTTCGCTATGAGACAGGGAATTCATTCCCTGTCGGACTGTCGGACTTACAAACAATACCGGTACTGCATTGGATGTGAAGTTGACGGCGCAAGAATTAGTGGGTAAGGTGCGTCAGTAAACATTTTATAACTCCCAAAAGAAATTCCCGACTGACACACCCTACAAGAATTAGTGTTTTTGACATCCGAAAGTTATATGTTACAATAATACTACATAAAAAATGCAAAACCAACTTAAACAAAAATGCCCTACGAAAAATTAGACATATCAGCCCCAAAACCAGTATTATCTTGGGCAAATCACGCCCTGGGCGAAAAAGAAACCAAGATGACCGCAAACGTAGCATCTTTGCCCTTTGTATTCAAACACGTCGCACTTATGCCCGACGTACATTTAGGCAAAGGTGCTTTAGTCGGTTCAGTAATTGCCACAAAAGAAGCGATTATTCCGGCTGCTGTGGGGGTTGATATTGGTTGCGGGATGGCTGCCGTTAAAATGCCATTCAAGGCTCACAAATTAGAAGGCAAACTTAAACAAATTCGCCTCGAGATCGAAGCCGCAATTCCTGTCGGATTTTCCGAAAACAAAGAAGTAGAAACAACTGTCACCAACTGGCAAGGATGGGGGGAATTTAAGGAACTTCATCAAGGCGTACAGCACCAAAACAATAAAGCCTTAAAACAAATGGGTTCCCTCGGAGGCGGCAATCATTTTATTGAGGTTTGCGTTGATAGTGAAAACTTTGTTTGGCTGATGCTGCATTCCGGTTCTCGCGGCATTGGAAATTTGCTCGCACAGCAGCACATCGAGACTGCTAAACATTTAGCTAAACTGGCAGAAATTAATCTGGCTGACAAAGATTTGGCTTATTTTGTGGCGGGTACGCGGGAGTTTGCCGCTTACTGGCACGATTTGCAGTGGGCGCAAGATTATGCTCGTTTTAATCGCGATGTGATGATGAATCGGTTTAAGCGAATTGTGGAAAAGCACGTCGCGGGTGGCAAATCTGTTAAGCCGTTATTAGAGGTGAATTGCCACCACAATTATGCGGAAAAAGAGGTGCATTTTGGCGAAGATGTGTATGTGACTCGCAAGGGTGCTGTGCGCGCGGATGTTGAGGATTATGGGATTATTCCGGGTTCGATGGGGGCGAAATCTTTCATTGTTAAAGGGAAGGGAAATGCTGAAAGTTACTGTAGTTGCAGTCATGGTGCGGGGCGCTTGATGTCTCGCACTCAAGCGAAGAATGTATTCACTCTGGATGATTTGGTGCGGCAGACTGAGGGGGTTGAGTGCCGGAAAGATGAGCAATTTTTAGATGAAATTCCGGGGGCTTATAAGCCGATTGATGAGGTGATGAGTCAGCAGTCGGATTTGGTGGAAATTGTGGCGACTTTGAAGCAGGTGGTTTGCGTCAAGGGGTGATGGTGAGAATTTGGAAGCTCGCCACAGCAAATTTCCTATCGTACACGCGGACAATTTTTACTGTCGGGAATTTTGGGAGAGGCAAGTTTGATTCGCATCACTGTTTTGACATCTTTTTGAGGCTGAAGTGAAGATAACAGCTTGCACAATGGGAAAAAACAGTCAGGGAGATCGGTCTTTCATTTTATGGGGCAATCGCTACTTTTGCAAGCACCGATCTCGATCAATCCTAAATAAACCAAGGAGTTCTTTCTAAAACAGGATGTAACCGAAAAAGCTCACCTTGTCTCATAAAAGCAGATGTCAAGTAAGCAATGTCCCCTGCATATTTAGTTGTAATTGGTTCACCACAGAGTGAATCAGTAGAACGCCAATTCAGCTTAGTTAAACTTAAAATCTGTGCTGCTATTGCTCTCAAATCAGGTGGAGAGTTAGGAGTACCTTGAGGATACTCAGCTCTTGCATTTATCTCAAGCATTATCGGAGTTCCAAGGGCTTTACGATAAGGGTTGTAACCTGTTGTCGAAAGGTAGATTTGATTGGGAGATGTAATTACATAGCTGCCTCGACTCAAACTCCCGTCAGTTTCAGGACGACTATCATAGAGTCTCACATTATGATGTGAATTTATCCAAATAAATGAATATTTTCCTTGTGGTCTAATTTTTCTAGCCGCTTCTAGGATTGCTCCTCTATCCTCGCGTGAAAATTTGGCAGAGTAATGAAAATAAATACTTGGTGTTTCAGATAATGCCAGCTTCTTTAAAGTTTGTTCTATCAACAAGCTAAAATACCTAATCTTTTCGCTGTAGGGAAAAGTATTTATATTGCCGGAGTAAAACTGCCATTTACCATACTGATCAAACACATTTGCGTATCCCATTAGCCGATCGAAGTTACCTCGACTGCTCTGTGTATAGGAAAGACCAATGAAGAAGTCAGCATCAGGTATTGCTCCTGGTAGTACCCAAGGAGTAACACCGCATTTTGAAACTATATTCAAAGATAAATTAAGATCCTTCCAGTCAGGGTTGAGAAGTGTAGGGGTATCGAGCATCTGACAAGGAATCCCCTTCTCAAGCAAGAACCTTTTAACGGTATAGTCATTTCAAATAAATATGAGACAGAGATAAGATCATGATAAAATCGATAAAAATAGTTAATTAGAAAAAAA
>NZ_JAUBQB010000062.1:0-42409 GCF_036701035.1 Microcoleus sp. Pol7_B2
CTCGAGCGAATAAGCTTTCATTTTTTCTGCTGATGTACTGAATGTAGTGTACCACATTTACATGGAATTTGCTGTATATGCTCCGCAGTTTATGAGATCGAGTTTTGTTAAAAAAGAATTAGTCAAGTTTGTCGTGATGACGCAACTCCCCACAATCTTCAAAAGCTGACGGCAAACAATTAGATAATCGGTGCTTAATCCGACGTGCTATGAACTGTCTAGACTTTCGTCAGCTTGGCTTTTAGCTGGTATCTGACTGTTGCATAAACTGCTTTATAGGAAGCCTCAATGCTGTATTCCTGCTGCAACCACTCTTGAATCTCTCCATAGCTTTTAAAGCCTTCCTGGGGGTCGCTGAGGCGCATTGCCAAACTAGCGCGTGCCAAAGGAGGAATGGCAGGCTTGCGGCCGCCGCTGTGCTTTGTTTCGAGGAGTCCTTCGAGTCCGTCAGAGCGGTACTTTCTCAGCCACCGCTGGACTGTAATTCGATTTACCCCGATCGTCATAGCCAATTCTTTAACTGTCTTAACATGACAAATTTTGAACAGGTAAAGTGCTTGAATTTTTTGAAAGCCGCTTGCCGTTTTTTGTTCACTTAACAGGTTTTTTAGTTCTTCAATTGTCTCTGTGATACTAAGCTTACATACTCCAGCCATATCAATTACCTCAAGATTCGCGTTCTACAATACCTTTGTTGGACAATGGAGCCAAAGCTGCTCCTATCCTAAATGCTGACCTTTTGTTTGCCCTGAAGCCATACAAAAGCGATCGTTCTCATTAAACTTTTTCCTTCCGGGAGGCACTCAGACGCTCAGAAACCGCATTATTTTAACCTGGAGCAAGGTGGCAACGATTTTTTTTGGTAAAAAACCCGGTTTCTGGGTCAGTTTTGTATTTGATGGACAAGCGTCATTGCTAATACTGATAGCCGTTAACCGATCGACTCTAAGATTAGCGGCAATAGGTGACTCTTAAGGAATACCATTTATTCTTTTATTGTTAAACATCTATCATGGTTTTCCTGGTATCTATTGGTAATTTTTGCGAACGTATGGGCGATTTTTAGTCATTAGGTGCTAGCAAACAGGCGAATGTCTCTACACCAGCGATCGCATTTTTATACAGACATTCCCCTACTCCCAGAAGTGCATTTCTGGCTTTCGCTGTGCGAGAAATCTTGATACATCAACACTCTCATCACCCGGAGTGGGTAGCGCCGAGTGACATTGCAACCTACTTTCACAGCAAGCGGGCAAGTATCCGTGAAACTACTGGCTTTATCGCCAATTGAGTAAAACACGACGAGGGTGGCATTGTCAATTTTTCAGCATTACAGTATAAGTATCGGCTATTTTTGCCTGCCTGCTGTGATCGAAAGCCGAGTTTCTATGTGATCCTACTAGCATTTTTTTGTGATCTTAGTCACACGCCTACTCAGTAAGCTCAACTACCCACAAAAAGTTATGGGTAGTTGAGCACTTTCCACCTCAAATCTTGCAGATTGAGGGAAGTCTCACCCTGGGTGTGAATCTTTCAGAATCTAAAATTGCAGAACATCCGGTGTAACCAGCTTGCTGACAGTATTCTTCATTTAAAAGGTGTAGAGAAGCCACAATGAACGTTGACGAACTGCTCAAGCTATATGCAATAGGAGAAAGAAATTTTAGCGGGGTCTACCTGCACGAGGTCTACCTCTACGAAGCAGAATTGATTGGAGCCAATCTGTATGAAGCCGACCTGATTGGAGCCAATCTCAGCAAAGCCAAACTTAACAGAGTCAACTTTGGCAAAGCCAATTTATGCAAGATTAATTTGAGCAAAGCAGACTTAGGTGGAGCCGACCTCACAGAAGCACTTTTAGTTGAAGCTAACCTGCATCGAGCTGAGTTGATGGGAGCGAATCTCAGTAAAGCAGACTTGAGCGGAGCTTCCCTGATCCAAGCAACTTTAATTGGAGCCAACATATCTAGGGCAACACTCAGCCATGCAGACTTGCACGGAGTAAATCTTTACGGAGTAAACTTGCGTAGGGCGGTACTCACAGAATGCGATTTAATTGGCGCAAACTTGAGCAAAGTAGACCTTAGCGGAGCCGACTTAATGGGGGCGAGTCTAATTAGGGCAGACTTGACTGAAGCGATTTTAAGTGCGTCAGACTTAAGCGGAGCAAACCTGTTGGGAGCCAACCTTACAAAAGTTAACCTGAGCGGAGTATATCTTAAGGGTACAACGATGCCCGACGGCACGATTCACGACTAATTTATTTGTTAATTTTTATGGTTGCCGAGAACAGCGGCTAAAGGGTAATGAGTAATTCATTACCCTAATTTATTGGCAGCGAAATCTTTATTTGACACTAAGGTAAGGCCGAGAACTTCAATGTAGGGTGCTGATGGCGCACAGAACTCCTACATACGGCAAGTCAAAAGATTTGTTGGGTGAACTTGTGTTATGGTGATTTTCAATTGCTTCGATAAAAGCTATTTTAGATTTAATATTTTGGATTTTGGACGGTTAAAATGAAACTCAGAATCCTCGCTGCTGCAACGCTGCTAAGCGCGATCGCCCCGATCGCTCCTGCACCCGCCGAGAACATCCAACACACGCAACAATTACTAGCCACCCGACAGTGCCCCAACTGCGACCTCAGCAGTGCGGGCTTGGTTTTAGCCAACTTAACAGGAGCCAATCTCAAAGGTGCTGACTTGAGGTTGGCTAACCTCAGTCGAGCCAACCTCACGGGGGCTGACCTCAGCGGTGCTAACCTCAGCGGCACTAGCCTGTTTGGCGTCAACCTGACAGGGGCAAACCTCAGCGGAGCTAACCTCAGCGGTGCTGACTTGAGAAGTGCCTATCTCAGCGACGCCAATTTGCAAGGCGCTAATTTAAATAACGCGCAACTGCTCGGAGTTAGAGGAATGCCAACCAATATCGGCACCGCTGAAGACTTCTACCGGTTGGGAGTGCTGGAAGCTCAAGCAGGAAACTACAGAAACGCGATTGATTATTACAATCAAGCCCTGAATCTGAAATCGGATTTAGCAGCCGTTTATTTTGCGCGCAGTATGTCTCGCGCTGACTTGGGAGACTTCGCCGGCGCGACTCAAGACGCCGAGCAAGCAAACAAACTCTTTGCAGCTCAAGGAAATCCCCAAGGTCAGGATTTGTCAAAGCAGTTAGGCGAAGCCATTGTTGCACGTCAAAAGCCTACGGAACCCCGCACGGGCGGCGGTGGCAACTTTATGAGTCTTCTGGGCTCGATCGGTTCTGTGCTGGTGAAGCTAATCTTGCCTTGACGGTTGCCTAATTCATGGGAATCTCGATCCAGAATTCTGTACCATGACCGGGTACAGAAACACACTTAAGTACGCCTTGGTGTTTCTCAACTACAATTTGGTAACTGATAGACAATCCTAAACCCGTGCCCCGACCTACGGGTTTAGTAGTAAAAAACGGATTAAATATATGAGAGATTAACTCTTTGGGGATGCCGTGACCATTGTCGGCAATACAAATTCCTACCGTTTTTTCATCGATTAATTCAGTGCGAATCCGAATGCAAGGGGATGGGAAATCAGGAATCAAACACTCGGTGGTGGCATTTATATCTCCTGACTCGATAGGCAGTATTTGGGAGCTTAAATGCGTCGCCGCTGCACTTGCCACTTTAAAGGGAAGATTCATAACTCGCTCTTTTTTTCCCATTTCTAGGGCGTCAAGGGCATTACCGATCAGATTCATAAATACCTGATTGAGCGAGCTGGCATAGCATTCTACTAAGGGCAACTTGCCGTATTCTTTAATAATTTCTACGGTGTTGTGATCGGAATTTGCTTTGAGCCGGTGCTGCAAAATCAACAGGGTACTGTCTATGCCCTCGTGAATGTCAACGGCTTTTTTCTCGGCTTGATCCGTCCGGGAAAAATTACGCAAAGATACAACTAACTGGCGGATGCGCTCAACTCCGACTGTCATGGAACCCAAAATTTTTGGCAAATCTTCGGCAAGAAATTCGATGTCGATTGCTTCGGAGCACTCGCTAATTTCTGGGTTGGGATTGGGGTAGTGCTGGCGGTAGAGTTCCACCAAGCAGAGTAAATCTTTGGTGTATTCGCTGGCGTGGGACAGATTGCCGTAGATAAAGTTAACGGGGTTATTTATTTCGTGGGCGACTCCGGCCAGGAGTTGTCCGAGACTGGACATTTTTTCGGTTTGAATCAGTTGGGCTTGGGTATTGTGCAATTCTGTGAGGGTTTTAGCTAGCTGTTCGGCTTTTAATCGATCGGCAGTTGCTGCATTGAGACTTTCTTGATAAAGTTCTGCTTGGTGAATGGCGATCGCAGCTTGAGCCGCTAAATGTTGCACCAATTCCTGTTCTGCTGTTTGCCAAACTCTCGGCCCCGAACACTCATGGGCAATCAGTAACCCCCACAATTGGGAATCTTTGCCTCTCATCGGCACAATTAAACTTCCTCTTACCTGCAACTCTTCCAAAAATTCGCGGTGACAGGGTGTTAAATCCTCAGTATAAATATCATTAATTGCTCGCACCCCTCCGGCTCGATAAAAGCAGTCTGAGAATTCGGGAAAGCATTGTTGTGGAGATGTGATACCTAAAATAGACCGCCACTCGCCGCAAACAGCTTCGACAACTACCTCGCCCTGTCTGTCTGCTGCAAATTGGTAGATTACCGTGCGATCGGTATCCAACAAAACTCTGACTTCTCGCACAATAGTTTGCAGTATGATTTTTAAATCTAAGGTGCTGCGAATCTGGTCTCTAACTCGCGTCAATACTTTGGCAAAGTCCAAGGATTGTTGCAATTGGGCGGTGCGTTCTTGAACTTGGCGCTCCAAGTTGGCATTCAGGGTTTGCACTTCTTTATAAAGAATGTACTGCCCAATTGCCGAACAAAATTGGCGGCCTATAGCTAAAGCTTGCTCAATTTCCTCGTAATTCCACTCGGGCGACTGACCTTTTTTTATTTCTCGCCAGAGTTCAAAGGATTGTCTAGGAAGGGTTTGTTCAGCGCTGGTGTCAAAGCGCCCCGCCCACATTTTTTCGGTATCAATTGCATTGCGAAAAATGGTCAAACAGCCGACTACTTGTTGTTGGTAGTGGAGGGGAATTACCAGCAAACCCTGAATTTGAGTAGATTGGAAAGCGGGAACTAATACTCTAAATAGAGCTTCTTTGTATAAGTCGGTAATTATCAAAACAGGGAATTGAGAATTAGTAAAACTGGCAATTTTGGGAAGTTGGTCCGTATTTTTGAATCCTTTGGTTAGCCATTCCTGCCAGAGGGGATGAGCTTCGAGCGCCTTAACTTTTTCCCAGTTGGGAAGTGTCGGTTGTTCTCCTGTGGTGAACACTTCAAAGGTAGCATCACTGTGGGCTGGGGCAATGGGAAATCCTCCCTCAATCTTGGGAGCAGATAACTTTTCACCGTTGATTTTCGGCGGGTTGAGATAGAGTCGGCCACCGCTGCCACCCAAAGCGGTGACGGTAGCTTCTAAACCCTGTTGCAGTTGAATGTTGACGTGACCGTACAACAGGGCTGCTATGCGGCTCACGGTAGCTTCGCGGGCGGCTTGAGAGCGGGTTTGCTGGAGGAGGAGCGCGTGGGCGATGGCGCTAGACAATTGATCTGATACGAGCTGAACTACTTCTAAATCTGCTGGTGAAATATTGAGGGGCGCGGAGTGGTGAGACACTAAAAGTCCCCACAGTTCGATGTGAATTTTTTGATTATTTCCTGGCTCGTATCTAGTCAGACACGTGGCCGCCTCACAGATATCTGTTTTGCTGTTTGGCGACGCGATCCTGCGGTGCAAAATCGGCACGACTAAGGAAGATTGCACTCCCATTGCTATCAGGTAAGCGGTGTGGCAAGGATCGAGCGATCTGTAGTGCATCTCTTCCTTTACTAAAGGTTGACCGGTGTCTGCAGCATCTAGGGGACTCAGGACGATCGTCCCTGAGTTAACATCTATTATTGTCCGCTGGCGCATAGTGACATACATCTCCCTGGCGCTCGCGGGAATGTCGTCTGCGGGAAAGTGCAGTCCTTTCAAGGAAGGGAGATGGTTGTTATTAATTGATTCCGCAACAACTTCTCCACTCCCGTCGGCACTAAACCTGTAAATCATAATGCGATCTGTTTTCAAAAAATCCCGCACTTCTGCTACTGTACTGGTTAAAATATCTTCTAATTCTAGAGATTGGCGAATGCGTTCTGTTATCCGCCGTATCAAAACTTCTCTGTCTAGTTTATAATGTAATTCTTCCGTATTTTCTGTGAGTTGCATAAATCTCCTTTTGTACTTATACAATGATAATAAGAAGTTTTGATGTGCTGTTGGAGCGTTCAAACTCAAATAACTCACCCTGAGTTTTTGACTCAACCGATCTGTACAATTAATCGGTGGCGCATTGGTGAGAGACGACGGTGTATCGCCTCGGGTGGGCTGGGGCAAGTAAAATCTGCGATCGCGCCGGTTTAATCCTTGCCTTCAACAGGCAGAGCAACTTAAGCAAATAATAATTATTATTTTAATGCTCTTATAAATTTCTCGCAATCTTCAACTCTCACTATGAGAATTCTTAATTGTTAGGATAACTTGACATTTGTTGTATAACTTCATATAATGATAATTAACGAAAGAATTTGAGTTTCTATCAGCGCGCAAAGCGTTGACCAATTTCTTGGCGCACGCTCATCAGAATTTTACCCAAATGATTTTCACCGGTTCGGTCCCAGCCACACCCCCAGTAGTAATCCGTTGGCGAATCCTCAACAATCACTCGATCCCCTGTGGAGAGGAGAATCGCTTGAATGTCTGTATGAGTCAGAAACTTAGTTAAAACTGCTTCGCGCATAATAGGAATTTTCACAGCTTCCCAATCATCGCGAATCCGGTGGTTGGGATCTCGACCTAGTTTAGCGGCTTCTTGAGGAGTTGCTACGGCTTGAATCGCCGCCACTAATCTTTTATCCGTGCTGACAAATTTTTGGGCTTGATAGTAATGTTCCACAGTCAACCAATATTGACCGTGCAGAGAAATGTCGTGTAGTGAAAAATTAGAAAAGCAGCCGTAAGGCTCCTCTACTTTATAAAAGTAAATTATCATTAGATTTGAGATTTTATATTTTACAGGATGTAGGTAGAATGTAATTATTTAAGCTGCCCCTGAAGCGCCTTACCGCGCTCTTAGTAACGTGTCAAACCACTTGTTGCCTCCAGGAGTATTTGAGATTGATTGTATAAGTAGCGCGGGGCTTGTATTAAAAACTCCTCGCATAGACTTTATTTAAAATAGCAGGTACGCTTTTAAACCCAGTTTATTGGAAAAAAGCGGGTTGGGCAAGTAAAAATCTAGGAATCAACTGGCTTTCTGAGGAATAAGCTGTTGTCCATTTAAGTTTTGTGTTGAGGGCGGGCTTTCCGGCCCACTCCACAAGAGTGAAATTTTATTGAGCCATGCAATTTAAAGGCGGATTAGCTTAGTGCGTAATTCCTATTTTTAAATTAAGGATTAAGAATTTGAAATCAAGAATAAGCAATGGGGATTTAAGAGTATTTATTATTCCCTCTTCCTTCATTATAAAACGGCCTCAGAAGAATGAAAAGCGCGGTTAGCGATATCGGCATAACGCAGTTTGCTACACAAAATTTTGCTGATCAACTGAGTAGTCCTCGGAAATTGGAGGCCCGCTTGATAAACAGCTCCTGTAAACTGATAGAAGGCTCGGGCCAAGCGACTAGCCCAAACCATATCAGTGTTGCATTCTTGGGCGATCGATTGAGTGTACGGCTCCTTAGCGTCGTCGGCACCTCCAAGAGCTCGATCGATCGCCTCAGCAGCCTTAAATCCGCTAACAATGGCAGGACGAATTCCTTCACCGGACAACTGGTAATGGGTGATTGGTAATGGGACAGGAGGAATTGGTAAGTTAATGAGTGTTAAATCTTGAGTTTTTAACTCACAACTCACAAATCATTAAGCGTCTGCTCGTTGTTCGCGGCCGGATCTCGGCAATCTCAAAACTATTCCTATTCCCCCTGCCAAATTTCCGATTCCCTAAACAGTCGTGATATCTTTCTCTTTCGCTGCCAGAACTTCTTCTATTTTGCCAATGTACTTGTCCGTCAGCTTTTGAATTTTATCTTGCAAGTCGCGGGATTCATCTTTAGAGATATCGCTGCTTTTTTCCTGCTTGCGAATCGAGTCAACGGCATCGCGGCGGATATTGCGAATTGCAACTTTACCTTCTTCAGCAAACTTCCCGGCCATTTTGACAAATTCTTGGCGTCTGTCGCTCGTCAGCGGCGGAATGTTCAAGCGAATAACTGAACCGTCGTTGTTGGGAACGAGTCCTACATCGGACAGGGAAATTGCTTTTTCGATCGAGTTGAGCGCTGTGCGATCGAACGGTTGAATGGTGATCGTAGTCGCATCCGGGGTGCCGATGTTGGCAAGGGATTTGATCGGAGTTGGAGAGCCGTAGTAGTCTACCATGACTCGATCGAGGAGAGAGGCGTTGGCCCGTCCCGTCCGAATAGTATTAAAAGACCGTTGAGTAGCCTCAACTGCCTTTTGCATATGATCTTCTGCGTCAGCTAACTTCACAAAAACCTCCGACAAGAGTTCCAATAGATTCTCCCATTACAGCTCGGTAGATGTTGCCCGACACCGAGAGGTCAAATACCATAATAGGAATATTATTTTCTTTGCAAAGGGCGATCGCCGTACTGTCCATCACCCGCAAATCTTGATTCAAGACGTGGGCATAGGTGAGGGTTTGATACCTGCGCGCGTTGGGGTTGAGGTGGGGGTCGGAATCGTACACCCCATCTACCTTAGTAGCTTTAAAAATCACCTCTGCATCAATTTCAGCCGCCCGCAGAGCGGCTGTAGTATCAGTAGTAAAAAAAGGGTTGCCAGAACCGGCACCAAAAATCACTACTCGTTTTTTTTCGAGGTGGCGAATTGCCCGCCGCCGGATGTAGGGTTCAGCTACTTCTTGCATGGCGATCGCCGATTGCACCCTCGTTGGCACTCCTGCTTGTTCCAGGGCATCCTGCAAAGTGATAGCATTCATCACCGTCGCAATCATGCCCACATAATCAGCCGTTGCCCGATCCATCCCTGCCGAAGCAGCTTTCACCCCGCGAAAAATGTTGCCGCCACCGACAACAATCGCGATTTGAATGCCTTGCGACACGACTTTGGCAACTTCCTGGGCGATCGACTGAACGACTACCGGATCGATGCCGTAGCCCAAGCTACCCATAAGCGCTTCACCGCTGAGCTTCAGCAAAACTCGCTGATATACCATCCCCATGCCGCCACTATTTTTTTACTCTTTTTGCCTCCACCATAAGATAGCAGTACGGGTGCATTTTGAACATCAATTACCCAGAACAGACCCAAAAGTCTGTTCCAGAACAGTTGACTGAGAACGGTTGACTAAATTTAATCCTTGGGGACGAAATTAAGAGCAGCAGAATTCATGCAGTAACGCTGACCGGTAGGTTTTGGCCCGTCGTTAAATACGTGACCGAGATGAGCGTCGCAAACAGCGCACAGTACCTCTGTTCGGCGCATGAACAAGGTGTTATCCGACTCGCACTTGACATTTTCTTCGCTAACGGGAGCGTAGAAACTCGGCCAACCGGTACCGGAATCGTACTTTGTTTCTGATTTAAATAGCTCAGTGCCGCAGCAAATACACTTATAAGTTCCGGATTTTTTGTTGTCGTGATATTCCCCGCTAAAAGCTCTTTCTGTTCCTTTTTTGCGGGTGACTTTAAACTGTTCTGGCGTGAGTTGTTGTTGCCATTCAGCGTCGGTTTTTTTAAGTTTTTCAGTCATGATTAGAGGTTGGGTTAAGATGTATTTAGCTGATGAGTGTTGACGGTTAACTGTTGAGTGTTGACGATTAACGGTATATTGCTAGTTAACTCAGGCTTCCATTAATATTAACCTAATTGGCTCGAAATGAACATACCAGGGAAAAGGATTGTCCTTAATAGCCCTCCATTTTTCCTTGAAAACTTCGGCTTGTAAGTGATAATCTTGGGAATCATTGGGAGGCGAGTGCAATTTGAGATATAATGTCACCCGGTGGGGAGTTTCCAATGTCGAGGCGATCCAACAAGCAAAAGTATTTTCACGATCGCACCCGCTAACAAAAATCAGTTGATGAGCCCGAATTCCCACAGAAACTAGAGATTTGGGAATGGGTTCGACTACAGTCAGAGTACAGCCCCAGTCGATCGCCTCCACGAGAGTTTCTGCGATCGGTTTAGCTGCTGAGAAATTCTTGCAGCCAGTCAACTGGGCGACAGTGAAGTTGCCAGGGCGATCGAAAATGTTTTCTTTGCTATCAAAGGCGATCGGCCTCCCCTCGGCCAATACCAACAGATTTTTGCACAGCCGGTAAACTTCCTCTAAATTGTGGCTGACAAACAAAGTAATTCCCCGATAATTAGCCAGAGTCTGCATTAATTCCCGTTCAAGTTGACTGCGTAAGTGAGTATCCAAAGCAGAAAACGGTTCGTCTAACAGCAGCAAATCGGGAGAAGGGGCGATCGCCCTCGCCAAAGCTACCCGCTGCTGTTGGCCCCCCGAAAGTTCGTGCGGGTAGCTGTTTTCCAGTCCCGACATTTGCACCGAAATTAGCTGTTCTTTTACCCGAAGTTTTTGCTCGCTTTCAGATAAATGCTGCAAGCCAAACGCAATATTTTCAGCCACAGTCAAGTGAGGAAATAAAGCGTAATTTTGAAACAAAAAACCGATGCGGCGGTCTTTAGAAGGTACATTAATGCCCTGTGCTGAGTCAAATAAAACCTTGCCGTTGACTGCAATTTTACCGCTGCTGGGAGTTTCCAAACCAGCGATGCAGCGCAGAGTCATGCTTTTGCCGGAACCCGATGCGCCCAAAATTCCCAGGACTTCCGGGCTGATATCGAAGCCAACATCCAAGGCAAAGCCGGAGAGAGGTTTAAAAATGTTTAAACAAAGTCCGCTTTCAGATTGTTTTGTTGTGGACTTTGTGGTAGAAGAAGAGGCAGCCTTGGGAAAATGAGATTCCTGTTTTTGACTCGAATTTGGTTTGGGCGATATCCTTTGTAAATCAGTCCAAAAATTAACAGCAGTTAGCACGCTCAAAGAAAGACTAAGAATAATCAAAACCCAAATAGCAGCTTGCCTCATATCCCCTGCTTCCACAGCAAAATAAATTGCCATCGGGATAGTTTGAGTTTGTCCGGGAATATTCCCCGCTAACATCAGCGTCGCACCGAATTCACCCAAAGCGCGGGCAAATGCGAGAATAGTTCCTGCTACAATTCCCGGCCATGCTAGCGGCAACATAATGCGCCAAAAGACTTGCCACTCCGAGGCTCCCAAAGTGCGGGCTGCATTGAGAAGATTGGCATCAATTTGCTCAAAAGCTCCCAAAGCAGTTTTGTACATGAGGGGAAATGATACAACTGTGGCAGTAATGGCGGCGGCTTGCCAAGTGAAAATTATAGTTAAGTCGAATTTTAGCAAAAATTGCCCGATCGCCCCATTTCTCCCAAACAGCAGCAGCAGCAAAAATCCGACGACTGTCGGCGGCAAAACTAAGGGAGAAATTAAAATGCCTTCAATCAAAGCTTTACCTCTGATGCGAGTTGAAAGCATCCACCGGGCGGCCGCTATTCCCAGAAAAAAGGTGATAAATGTCGCAATAGCGGAGGATTTTAGAGATATCCAGAGCGGAGAAATATCAAATTCCATCTATAAATACATTCGCATTAATCAGCGCTTATCTGCTTTCATCAGCGGTAAAAAATCCCTAATTAATTAGTTATCGAACTATGCCAAATCCGTATTTCTGAAATACTATTTTAGCGCGATCGCCCGCCAAAAAGTCAACAAACGCTTTTGCCGCAGCCGGATTGCGGCTGTTTTTAATAACTGCCAGCGGATAAACAATGGGCGAGTGCAAATTTTCGGCAGCCCTTAGTAGCACAGTTACTTTGTCGGAGGCTGTGGCGTCAGTCGCATAAACTATGCCAGCATCAACGTTACCGCTTTCGACAAATGTCAGCACTTGGCGGACGTTATTTCCTAGCACTAATTTTTGCTGGAGTTGCTGCCACAATCCAAGCTTAGTTAACATTTCCTGAGCGTATTGGCCCACAGGTACGCTTTTCGGTTCGCCGATCGCAATTTTCTTGATTCTGGCATCTGTCAACTGTTTGAAATCGCTCAAAGCAACACCGTTTTTGGGAGTAATCAAAACTAGGCGATTTGTCAGCAAATTGCGGCGCGTGTCGTTAATTAGCAGGTTGGATTGCTGCAAAGCATCCATTGGGTTGGTGGCGGCGCTGAAAAATACATCTACCGGGGCGCCTTGCTGAATTTGCTGTTCTAGAGCACCGGAACCACCAAAATTATAAGTAATAGTAAAATTCGGATTACTGCTTTGATAAACAGTTTTGATTTCCTCTAAAGGTTTCGATAGACTGATAGCAGCGGATACGTTTAAGGAGGTGCGCTGCGGCGTATCGACTGAGGAAAAGTTCTTAAATAAGTTCCAACTAATCAGCAGTGCTAGCATGAAGGCGACTGCGAGAATTAAGTTGGGAATAGGTCTACTTTTTAAGTTCACAGAAAATTGTTTTGAATCTTTTTACTCCTTACCAGGCTCTGCCTGCTAAAGCAGATTCGGAGGCTGTACTTCCAATTTGCCTCCAGTCTTTGACGAGGCAGAGCCTCTGGAAATAGGTTCCCAGGCACAGCCAGGGAACCAGTTAATAATTACTGCCGGAACGTTAATTTTAAATCTGCCTATGCTCGCCATTTGACGGAACAGCCTATCGCCTCTGTAGTTGAAGGCTCAACGGGTTGGCTGTTGAGCAATTGGTCGATCGCACTCCGCAGATAAGAAACCTGCACCGCCGCCGGATCGTCGGCGTTGTCGTCAATTAAACCTTTATAGCGCAATCTGCCGTCTTGGTCTAACAAAAAAACTTCCGGCGTTTTAGAAGCCCCAAAACTTTCAGCCACATCTTGAGCAACATCTCGGATGTACGGGAAGTTGAGTTGATTGTTGGCAGCAAAAATTTTCATGTTTTCAAAACTGTCGTCGGGATGCTGGTTTGCATCATTAGCATTAATCCCGATTAAAGTAACATCTCGATCTTGAAAATCTGCTTGAAGTTCTTTCATGCGATTGAGATACAACTGCACGTAAGGGCAGTGATTGCACATAAATATCACCGCGATCGCCCGAAATTTTTCTAAGTATCGAGCTAAATGGTGAACTTCTTCGTCCACTCCCGGCAGTTCAAAATCGGGAGCGTAGCCGTTAATGGGAGTACCCGTTGTATCCATTAGTAAACTCATGTTTTCAGGAGGTGAAGAGCAGGATTTGCTAGCATGAAAGATGAAACTGTCAGCACGAATAAAATTGGCTGTTGTTTGGCTTTAGCTTAATTCTAGCCTTGCCAACAGCCTATTGTGGTTCGTACTTCGCGATTTATTCCTCGTCTGGCTTTAGCCAACCTTGAGCCAGAGCTTGGTATCCAATAAGTTTGTATGCTAATTTGGCGGCGGTAAATTCTGAGACTACAGAATCTACAATAGGTGCTAATTCCATAATGTCACACCCGATTACTTCGTAGGACTCGAAGATGCGGCGCAAAAATGCGGTGAGGGAATACCAATTTAACCCGCCCGGTTCGGGTGTTCCCACCCCTGGAATTAAAGTCGGATCGATGCCGTCTAAGTCGATCGTCAAAAAGACTCGCTTAGTTGTGATGCTGGCAATTGCCCGATCGGCCCAATCCGGTTGAGTAGCGATTTCGCGAGCTCGAATCACGTTTAGCTGTTTTGCTTTAATCAAGTCGGCTTCTTCCTTGCAGATAGCGCGAATCCCGATTTGCAGTGTCGGTAAGCCCATATCTACAATACGTCGCATCACGCAGGCGTGGTTGTGAATCGAGCCTTCGTATTCGTGCCGCAAGTCGCCGTGGGCATCGATTTGCACGACTGTGAAAGGTTCGTTTGGGTATGCTTGGCGATAACCTTCGACAACGCCGGCAGTGATGCTGTGTTCGCCTCCGAGGGAAATGACAAATTTATTTTCGGTAACTAGCTGGTGGACTGCGGCTTGGGTGACTTGGAGCATTTCTGAGGATGAAACCGGTTGCCTGTTGCGGGTATCGGCGATCGGCTCTTGTGTATAAATTCCGACATCGTAGCAAACTTCGGAATCCAATTCTTCGTCGTAGCACTCGAGTTGATGAGAAGCTTCTAGAAGTTTCGCCGGCCCGTTTTCGCACCCCCGGCGGTAAGTGGTGGTAGCTTCGTAGGGAATTGGTAAGATAACTACTTTGGCGGTGTCGTAGTCGGGTACAATTTCCGACCCCAGAAACGGTACGACAGCAGTGGAAATGATTGTTGGCATAAGGGAAATTTTAATACAGCAAAGAAGTCAGCAGGTTTAATCGTGACATAATATCGGCTCTAACTGCAAAGGAAGAAGGAAGAGGAATTAACCGCAGAGGGCGCAGAGGGCGCAGAGGGAGGAGGGAAGAGGGTTTGGGATTTATGTCCTAGCGGTTGCCTCGAATTGCGATACGGTTTGTAGTATTGACTTGAGTTCTTTGCAGCCTTGCATTCATCTAAAATCTAAAATCTAAAATCTAAAATCGCATGACATCTTCTACTCCCACTTCGTCAACTGCTGTTGTCCCTCAAACTTGGCTGTGGAAAGGCTTTCCGATTTGCTACCAGGCTGCGGGTTCCCAGGGGCCTGCTGTGGTGTTTGTCCACGGTTTTGGTGCGTCTTGGGGCCACTGGCGCAAGAATTTGCCGGCGCTGGCTGCTGATTGCCGCTGTTATGCGATCGACCTCATCGGTTTTGGCGGTTCTGCTAAACCCGCGCCCAAGCTTGAAATTGACTATACTTTTGAAACTTGGGGACAGCTAATTGCTGATTTTTGTCGGGAAGTTGCGGGCGGGCCGGCTTTTTTGGTGGGAAATTCGATCGGCTGCGTGGCAATTATGCAAGCGGCTGTTGATTTTCCCGATATTGCTTCTGGCGTAATTTTACTTAATTGTTCCCTGCGATTGCTGCACGATCGCAAACGCGCCGAATTGCCTTGGTATCGCAGTTTTGGAGCGCCAATTGCACAAAAAGTTTTAAATGTCAAGTGGATAAGTCAATTATTTTTTAAACAATTAGCAACGCCAAAAACAGTAAAAAAAGTGCTTTTGCAAGCTTATCGCCGTCCCGAAGCTGTCAGCGACGAACTGGTAAATATGCTGTTGGAACCTGCAAAAGACAGCGGCGCAGTCGAAGTATTTGTAGCATTTATCAGTTATTCTCAAGGCCCGCTACCGGAGGATTTGTTGCCGCGTTTGAGCTGTCCGGCTTTGATTTTGTGGGGGACAGATGACCCTTGGGAGCCGATCGCATTGGGCCGAGAATTGGCAAAGTTTCCGGCTGTTGAAAAGTTTATTCCTTTGGAGGGAGTGGGGCACTGCCCGCAAGATGAAGCGCCGGAATTGGTCAATCCTATTTTACTCGATTGGATTAAAGAGCGATCGGTAATTGCAGAAAATTAGGGCTTTTACTTATTTCCGACAGGAATAATTGGTTTGATTGAAACGCTTCGACGTGCGTTAGCGAAGCGGCGCGTAAGCGCTCTTATCACAAAGGAAGAAGTAGGAAGAAGAAATTAGGACACGGCAGTGCCGTGTCCTCGGTATCATAAGGATTGCAGCCGGAATCGATATTACACAAACAGGAAACTATCAGGAGTAAAGCCCCCTTGAATTACAGCAATTTGGTCAGATGTACCAGCCAAATTGATGGAGTTACCAACAATATTGTAGTCAGAGAGACTCCCGCGTAACTGAATGCGATCGATTCCCTGTTGGAAATCCTGAATCAGTGCAACTCCTGTTCCCTGATAGTAGCTAATTGCCGCATCACCGAGAACAAAAATATCTCTACCCCGACCCCCAATCAGCACATCCGTATCATTGCTTCCCGGTGTAGCACTCAATGGATTTACTCCAATCAGGGTATCATTGCCGCGCAAACCAGAGAGTGTATCGTTACCATCTCCTCCTACTAAAGAATTGTTTAGGATGTTTCCGGTAAGGACATCTACATTCGGAGTTCCTGTGACATTAACGAAATTCTCTACAGTAAAATTCAGAGTGCCGATACCGGGTAAATTGTTAACCGCCAAACGATTCTGCGACAAATCCACATTAATAGAAGCTGTGCGGCTACCTGTAGAAGCATCGATGGTATTAATCTGCCCTAAAGGAGCAATTATTTGTTCTATATTTTGCATGGTATCTGTACCGGCTGCGCCTTTATCTACAATACCTTTAGCCTCAATGGTAATGCCGCTGCCGAGGGAATGATAGCTAATTGTATCCGTGCCTGCTCCTCCAGTTATGGTATCTGTGCCGCTACTGCCTAGGATAAAGTTATCTAAACTATCTCCGGTAATATTGTCGTTTCCTCCTGTGGTGCTAATACTGTTAGCTGGGGGAGGGGGTGGAGTTTGGTTTTGGGGAGGTAAAGCAGAATTCGTAAGTTGTGCTTCCTGATTTTGAGGAGGAGGATTGCCACCCGGTGCGCCTTGATTTTGGGGAGGAGGATTGCCAGGTGCGCCTTGGTTTTGAGGAGGAATATTGCCGATTTCGCCCTGGTTTTGAGGAGGAATATTGCCGATTTCGCCCTGGTTTTGAGGAGGAATATTGCCAGGTGCGCCTTGGTTTTGAGGAGGTTGGTTGCCCGCTGCGCCTTGATTTTGAGGGGGATTGCCCAATGCGCCTTGGTTTTCGGGAGGATTGGCAGGTGCGCCTTGGTTTTGCGGAGGTTGATTGCCCGCTGCGCCTTGGTTTTGAGGAGGTGGATTGCCCAGTGCGCCTTGGTTTTGGGGAGGTTGGTTGCCCGCTGCGCCTTGGTTTTGGGGAGGTTGGTTGCCCGCTGCGCCTTGGTTTTGGGGAGGTTGGTTGCCCGCTGCGCCTTGATTTTGGGGAGGTTGGTTGCCCGCTGCGCCCTGATTTTGCCCTGGAGGATTGCCCGCTGCGCCTTGGTTTTCGGGAGGATTGCCCGCTGCGCCTTGATTTTGGGGAGGTTGGTTGCCCGCTGCGCCTTGATTTTGAGGAGGTTGGTTGCCCGCTGCGCCTTGATTTTGAGGAGGTTGGTTGCCCGCTGCGCCTTGATTTTGGGGAGGTTGGTTGCCCGCTGCGCCTTGGTTTTGAGGAGGATTGCCCGGTGCATTAATTGAATTAGGAAATAGTGCTGGCATGATGTAATTACCTGGATTAATTTTCTAAGTTTGAAGCAGTTGTCAGGCTAAAGAAATGAATTATCGATCTGCCTTTGAGTTAGTCTCTACAATCATTAAGCTGGTGGAATATGACATTTATTCCTGTCCTAGGATTACAGTTTTGTAATGTGAAGAAATTAGCGTTGTTCCGAATTTTGAGGTACATTACGATCGCCCGGTGGACGCGGCGGAATGCCCAGAATTTTAATCAACTCTGCTTCGGTGACTCCCAACTTTTTCGCTGCACCGGGAATATCTAAACGAGGACGGGGCGGTGGGCTGGACGGGCGATTATTTTCGCTGGGTGGTTCCGGGGGTTTGGCGGGTAGGCCCAAAGCTTCGATTAACTCCGCTTCGGTGACTCCTAATTGTTTCGCTGCAGCGGCAAAATCTATACGGGGCGGGCGTCTGCGCTCTTGAGTGGGTTCTGGTTGGCTCTGGGCTAGTACAGTATTAGAATTAGCTGTAGTTCGATCGGGGAAACTCAAGCTGCTAAATCCCAGCAGCAAGGCTGCTGTAGCAGGTAACGCAAGTAGTGAAGTAATTTTCATGATAGTTACGATCGCCGACCTAAAAATGTTTATAACTACATCAAATTCCCCAAACATTACCTGCAACAGTGCGGATGGATTACAGTTTTGTAATTTAAGTAATTCCCTGATGGCCGTATAATCGCAACCGGATAGGTAAATCTATGAATGTTCTATACGTTGAAGATGAAGAAAAAATCGCCAATTTTGTTTGTATGGGCTTGAAAGAACAAGGCTTTGTTGTGGATTATTGCGATAATGGCAATGATGGCTATGGGCGGGCGATGGATAATGAGTACGATGCGATCGTGCTTGATATTGTATTGCCGGGAAAAGATGGATTATCTATTCTCAAACATCTGCGAAAGGCGGGACGCAACGTACCCGTGATTTTATTAACTGCTCGCAATGAACTGGACGATCGCATTGAAGGGTTACATCTCGGTGCTGATGACTATTTAGCTAAACCGTTTTTTGTTGAGGAGTTAGTGGCTCGGATTTATGCTGTGGTGCGACGGGCTTCAGGCGGTGGGCAAAATATTCTGAGCGTTGGCCCAGTTAAGCTCGATCGCATTCTCCGAGAAGTTACTTGCGATCGCCATGCGGTAGAACTTACAAGCCGCGAGTTTAATCTGTTGGAATATCTAATGCGATCGCCCGGTAGGGTACTCACCCGCACGCAAATCCTCGAACATATCTGGGGTTATGATTTTAATCCGAATACGAATGTAGTAGATGTATGTATTCAACGCATTCGCAAGAAAATTGAACCGATTGGCGGTACAGGATGGGTTGAGAGTGTGCGCGGCGTTGGCTATCGGTTTCGCAAACCAGATTCACCATCATGAAACTCCAATCTTTCCGCTTTCGCATTGCTCTATCATCTTCTGTTCTTGCAAGTATTGCTCTGATTGGCTTTGGAGTTGTTTCCTGGTGGTTGATTTACGATGCTAAAGTCAAGCGTCTTGATGCTGGAATAGAAACTCAATTAATCCACGCTACCCGCCCGCGATCGCCCGAATGGGATGCTTATACTGATTCTTTGCCATTACTTTTGGGCATGAATGGAGAAACAACCGTGGCTTTGCTAGTGGCTCAAAGAGATGGTAATTTAATCTACAAATCGAGCCAGTGGCAAGATGGACTTGATGCGAATTCTATCTGGCGATCGTTGCCGCTACACCCTGGTAATCCTGACATAATAGATTTTGAATCAGAACCTCCCCCCCGACAAAATCCACTAGATCCACCACCACCGGATCGCCTCAATTTATTTCCACCGCCCGAAAGCAGACCCCCATTCGATCGACCTCCACAGGATCGACCCCCACACGATCGACCTCCACACGATCGACCCCCACACGATCGACCTCGACAGGATAGACCCCCATTTGATAGGCCGCCATTCGATTCGCTTCATCCTCCTCAAGTGCCCAAAGCTAAGCTAGCAACCCAGCATACTAGGACTGCAATTTGGCGTGTTGGTGCGATTAATTCTCCTTATAATCAAGCAGCCATCGCTGTTAACTTACAAGCGATCGATCGGGAAATGGCATCGATTCGCAATATCTTTCTATTTTCTATTCCCGTAGTGCTTTTACTCGTAGCGGGTGGAGCCTGGGTCATATCGCGGAGTATTCTGTATCCAATTGAGCGACTCACGATGGCAATTCGCAATGTTACCGTACAGGGGCTAGATCGGCGCGTCCCTGACGGAGCAACCGATATAGAGTTTGTAGAATTAATTTTTGTGTTCAATCAGATGTTAGAACGTCTGGAACGAAGTTTTAAACAAGCTTCTCGTTTTAGTGGAGATGCTGCCCACGAATTAAAGACTCCGCTGGCGATTTTGCAAGGTCAACTAGAACGGGCTTTGCATCAAGTTGAGTCGGGTTCTGAGGTGCAGCAAACGCTGAGTAATTTATTGGATGAAGTGCGCCGTTTGAGTGATATAACCCGTAAACTTCTCTTACTTTCTCACGCCGATGCCGGACGTATGGGTTTACATTTGGTTGAGGTGAATATGTCGGCTTTGCTATCGGAAATTGCCGAAGATATGGAACTGCTAGCACCGCATTTAGATGTACAAATGGCAATTGCTCCTAATTTATATATCAAGGGCGATCGCGATTTGCTGGTGCAGGTTTTGCAAAATCTGGTTGGTAATGCGATTAAATATAATTTACCGAAGGGTTGGCTCAGGTTACAGGCTAACTGTCAGGGAAAAAGAGTAATTGTGAAAATTGTCAATAGTTCTCAGGATATTTCTTTGAGCGAGCGCGATCGTATTTTTGAGCGATTCCATCGCGGTGACTCGACTCAGATCCAAAAAATCGAAGGATCGGGATTGGGGCTAAGTTTAGCAAGGGAAATTGCCCGGGCCCACGGCGGCGATATCAAACTAGATGCTGCAATACTTGGTCAAACAGGGTTTATACTGAGCTTACCTGTGGGCGATCGCGATTAACCTTATAGCAGTGAAGCAGGACGAGTTCTGTTGGCTAAGACTTTGGCTAATTCTAACTTTAAAGTTAACGGTGCGACTGGGGAAGTTAAGTTTTTGCTCAGTGGCGATCGCCACAGCAATGTAATTCTTTTGCAAGTGGTACCAGACACTCAATCCGATACAGGTTAAGATTTTATGCCAGCCTTATCAAGTCCGGTTAAATAGATATGGCTTACCCAAGCAATCTTTGATGTTGAACCACAAATCATACATTAGAGTAGTAAAAATGTTTTATCTAACTGCGATCGCCTCATGTCCCTAAAGACTCATACCAATTTCCTCGCAGCATTCGAGCCCAATCAAGTCTACCAATCCCTCACAGAGGGTCGCATAACCAGTGATGTTTTTCAGGCGGGTGACTTAGTTTTACCTTCAGGGCGTATTATTGCTTGCGACCCCGGTTGGCTGTGGTGCAAAGACGTTGACCCGTTTAGCAGAACCGTTCCACCAGGGCGCTATCCTGTGTTGCTAAGTGTGGTTGACAGTGGGCGCACTGCCTGTGCGATGGTTGAGTTTTGCTCTGAATCCCCTGTCCGTTGGGAGATGGCTGTGCGTCTAGGTGAGGATTTGGCCGAGTTAAGACGGAATCAGTTTTTTGGCTATGGTGTTGATGCGGGAATGGGGTGTTTTGTCGATGCTCAGGTAGTTGAGCGGCGTTCTGATGAAGAATTGCAGGATCTAGTCGATCGTGCCTGTGAACAAAAGTTTCAATTGCAGGGCTGGCTAGCAGCTCAGGATCTGGTAACTCAATTGACCTACCCATCTCAGCAAATTATGGATCCGAGTGGTTTCAATCTGACCCTAGACCCCGATACTCACACTTTCAATCTCACCCTAGACCCTGATACTGAGGGCAATGCGATCGCATTTGGAAGTGGATACGGGGATGGTACCTATGCCAGTTATTGGGGGTTCACAGCCGATGATGAACTGGCTTGTTTGGTCACTGATTTCCGGGTACTGCTCGATCACATCACGGAAAATATCGAGATTGAAGTTACAAGCTTCCTAGAAAAATCCATAGAGCATCGTGACTTGGAGCGGCTTGAGATGGCTATAAGACTCAGCGTTAATCGCCCAAGTTGGGTTCAGCTTAGTGATGATTTCCTCAACGATCAACCCAGCAACCCAGATTGCATACTGGTTTTGGAAGGACAGGGGCGCCAGCCCTGGAGCGTCAATTTAGAGCCGGGCGGTCGATTTTCCGGCTGTCCTATGATGATGGTTTCAGAATGGATAGAAGAGGATAGGTGGTACAGAGAATATTGGTTCAATGAGCCGTTGCAAGCCAATGCAGTATTGAAGATCGCACTTAATTCTGAGGTTTATCCACTTCAACCTGTGACAACAAATGCGTGATTGTACCCAGAATCAATGACTTCCCCAATTTCTCCCGATCGCCGTTTTTTCAAATATCGAGTTGCCCTGCTCATCAGTATAATCGCGATCATCCCTTTAGGTTACGTAGTGAGATTTTCTCGCGGCCCTGCACCGGAATGGTTCAACGACTCTTTTGGGAGCATAGCCTATGAGGTATTTTGGATTTTGGTAGTAGTTCTGATATTGCCACGATTTTCGCAAATTAGGGCGGCTGTAGCTGTGTGTCTAGCTACCTGCGGAGTAGAGTTTCTGCAACTCTGGACACCTCCGTTTTTACAAGCAATGCGAGCTACTTTACCCGGAAGGCTGATTTTGGGAAATCACTTTACTTGGTCAGATTTTATCTCTTATTTTGTGGGGAGTTTTTTAGGTTGGTTGTGGGTGCGATGGCTTCATTTCACTTGTTTCCGCTTGTAAGTTGTACTGCATTTAAATTGTATATTTCGATGACCAGAGCCAAAATCGTCAAATCCTCTCCCCATCAGCTCCTCTAACGCCATAGACAATTTAGATGCACAAAAGCTTAATGATATGGTTGCGATTATTTTTACTCAATTGTAAGCGAGCCGCTTAACTTAGAATTGAGAATTTTTAGGAGTTGAAGTGGGAGCTATATTTCCGCGATCTCGCCATAGCAACAACGGAATGCTTAACGTTCCTAAAAGCATTACAACTCCAGTCAGAATCCAAACTAGGACGCGATTTGGGCGATAATCACCTCGCTCAATTTGCCAGAAAACTTGATTATAACGCCATGCTGCTAAGGCAATCACCGCAATTCCAACAACTACCAGACTCAGCCCTAAAGTTTCTGAGTTGAAGAAGGGAGGGGAGGAAACTTCTTGCTGAGTCACTGTAGCTTGAAATTGACGGAGAAATAAACTGAACCGACTGATCGCCAACCCAAAACCAATTAAAGCGAGTGAAGTTCGTAACCATGCAAGAAACGTGCGTTCATTTGCTTGATGTTCTCGCTGTCGGTCTATTTTAGCACCCTTGTTCATCAACCCTACCTTTATAAAATATATTAAGCTTTCCCTCGTTGATTATTGTTTCAGTTCAGATTGCGGAGGGAAGTATCGGTATTGCGATCGCGATCCATCATCACCAAAAAAGATAGTATCAGTAAATCGACAAAAAAGCGATCGCCTCCATCTCAACCAACACAAAAGAAGAGGACACAGCATAGCTGTGTCCCTACAAATACCCCAGTTAAAATCCAGTTTAAAAAGACTTAGCCGCACCGCCGGACTGAGCCTTTTTCTCCAACCAATCCTTACCCAATCTAATTGTCACGTCGGACTGCAAAGAACCGGTACTCTCAACCAGCACATCTCCAAAACCCAAAAACTGGCGAATCGCTTGAGCACCTTTAATATCGCCCTGTTGAGCTACTAGAGTAGTTACCTCCAACGGTTCGGGCCAAGCTTTATAAACCTGAACATTCCGATAACCGGCTTGAGTCAAATTATTGACAAAAGCTTCAACAGCCGATGGATCGCCGGTAGCATCTTGAATCGCCACCTTCAGAAAAGTCGAATCAGCATTCTCAATTTGCCAAGTATTTTGGCCGAAGTCAAAATGTTCCGCCACCATCGTTTCGATGGCATATTGGTCGGGCAACCAAAAACTTGACTTGTAGTCCTTAGAATCGCTAAATTTGCCGGGAACCATCAACATCTGCACGCCAGTGCGATCGGTGTGAGTAGCAAAACCAGCTAAAGCTACCAATTCTTCTATACTCAAATTCGTGTCAAGGTGAGACTGAATCACCGATAAAATCTTCGGTAGTCGAGACAGCAAACCTACATTTACTTCCTGTTCCACAAAAGCCCGCATCAACAATTGTTGGCGCTGTACCCGCCCGATGTCGCCCAAATCGTCGTGCCGGTAAAGCAAATATTGCACGATTTGTTCGCCGTTTAGTTTCTGCTTGCCCGCCTTTAAATCTATATATAAATGCTGGCTTTCATCGGTATACTTCATGTCTTTAGGGACATTAATAGTAATGCCACCAAGTGCATCGACCAAACTTTTTATGCCTTGAATATTGACTGTGACATAGCGGTCAATTCCCACGCCGCCCAAGAGTCCGCTGACTGCCTTCGCTGACGAAGCTGGGCCCCCGTAGTAATTAGCTTCGTTGATTTTCACCTCGCCCCTGCCTTCAACATAGGTGCGGGTGTCTCGCGGAATGGAAAGCACACTTAACTTTTTATTTTGAGGGTCAAACCTAACCAACAGCATGGTATCGGTTAAGCCCTTAAAGGAGTTTTCCCAAACTTCGTATCCGACATTTTTGTTGACACTTCCTTCGATGTCAGAGGTCAGAACTTTAAGTCCTAAAACTAAAATATTAACTGGCCGAGTCAGCTCCGGCATCTTCATGTTGAGCTTTGCCATGTCGCCTTGAGAAAATACTGCTGCTTCTTCAGGGCTCAACTTTTGTTGCTGAAGTGGCGTTGTGGAAAGGGAGACGGCTAGCAACGCTCCGGCTGTGGCTGAGAGCATGGCTACTCCAGCTAAACCAAAACCAAAACCCAGCCAGCGGCCTCGATGGGGCTGGGAAGCTTTTTTGGTGGCAGGTTGAGCTGTTGATTGTTGGATAGGGTCTTGATTAGGAATTTTTTGAGCTGGCACTGGCTTCCTCACACACAACAAAAATAAAAAAGATAATGGCAATATGTAGTATCAAGCTGAAGACGCAATCAATCAATAGGGTAGGGGCTGAAAATAACCCTAAATTATGATAAATGTTTGCCTACTACTTGCTCGGCTACGCGACTAATTCCGGGCAACCATAGCGGTTGACGCTTCCAGAGGCGAACCATGAGTCCCAGAGCAACGATGAAATAGCTGGTTGTTAGCAGGCTACTCATTAATAACATGGGAAGTGTCGGAGATTCCGCAGAAATCGCTCCAGCTTCTAAAAGAATATGTCCTAAGAGCCAACTAAAAGCAAGGGCAATTGCCAAGCGGCTGATGGCTTTGCGTTCGGGACTACCCTGACGGCGGTAAAGAGTCCACAGGGCGGGGAAAAAGCCTATGACTGGGATCATTAATACAAACAGACTGGCACGATCGAGTTCAGGATTTTCTAAGGGATCTGTTTTTTTCATAATTCGGTACTCAAAATTTGCAGAAGGTCAGATTTGGCACACAAGTTATTTGTTAGAGGGAAAATTTATATCCTAAACCAAAATTCGGATAGCAGGGCTGGTGCGATCGCCAAACTTGTCTGTCAGAGGCAAAATTTTTCTGCCCTCCCAATCTCGCGACCGATCGTTGGCAACTTTTCGACCCGGAGACCCGTATTTTGATAAACTGGATACAGCACAGCAGTCAGGAGAACAGACTTAGCCATGACCAAATCCCAAAAACCCATCGTTATTGCTCCATCCATATTATCAGCCGATTTTAGCCGTCTTGGAGAAGAGATTCAGGCTGTCGATCGAGCTGGGGCTGACTGGATTCACGTAGATGTGATGGACGGTCGCTTTGTTCCTAATATTACTATCGGGCCGCTGATTGTTGAAGCAATTCGCCCCGTTACTACGAAGGTAATCGATGTCCACTTGATGATTGTGGAGCCGGAGAAGTACGTCGAAGACTTCGCTAAGGCAGGTGCTGACATTATTTCGGTGCACGCGGAACACAATGCTTCGCCTCACTTGCACCGCACCCTCGGCCAAATTCGGGAATTGGGCAAAATGGCTGGTGTGGTTTTGAATCCTTCGACGCCGCTGGAGTTGATCGAGTACGTGCTGGAACTTTGCGATTTGGTGCTGATTATGAGCGTCAATCCGGGCTTTGGTGGTCAAAGTTTTATCCCGGCTGTTTTGCCGAAAATTCGCCAGTTGCGTAAAATGTGCGACGACAAGGGCCTCGATCCTTGGATTGAGGTAGATGGCGGTTTGAAGGGAAACAATACTTGGCAGGTTCTGGAAGCGGGCGCAAATGCGATCGTCGCTGGTTCTGCTGTGTTTAAGGCCAATGATTACGCAGCGGCGATCGAGGGTATCCGCCACAGCAAGCGTCCGACTCCTGAGTTGGCTGCCGTTTAATCAAAAATTCGATCGTGTCCGGCGAATTACCGATAATCAAAGTGGTTTGTAGTGATGACTTTAGTCCTTATTGGCTCAAAGATTTAAGAAAGGACTGAACCTCACTACAAACTTATGATGGTTAGATCACCGGACTTAATAAGTAAGCTCATCTAGTTCCGAGAAAATTAAATTTTGAAAAAGGCGATCGTATATTTTGACTCATATCAAGTCCGATGCAAGATGCAATCGGACTTGATATCATTTGGTTGAACTACTTACAGGATTGCAAAATCTGCAACATTAATCAGCCCTGTTGACACATTCCTGAGAGTTGCTAACAGTTGACCGGAACTGGTAACTCGGATCGAAGTAGAATTATTTTCTAAAGTAATGCTCAGTTGCGAGAAACTTAAACCGCCTGTCAAGCCGATCGCATCGCGACCATCTTGAAAGTCTAAAATAGTCTCGCGGCCGTTGTCGATACCTAAGATAAATCGATCGTCCCCAGTACCTCCAATCAAAGTATCATTCCCCTCATCTCCAAATAACCAATCGTCCCCAGCACTACCCAGTAAACTGTCTTCATCCTTGCCGCCATAAATAGTATCGTTTCCAGCATCACCGTTGACGGTATCCTGACCTTCATTGCCAAACAACAAATCGTTGCCCAAACCACCACACATCTGGTCTTGACCGCCAGCGGAGCCGATCGCCAAAGGCCTGCCAATATCCCCGTACATAGTATCTTCTCCGTCGCCACCACAGAGAGTATCGCTGCCCTCATCCCCAAACAGCACGTCGTTGCCCAAGTCTCCTACGGCCAAATCATCGCCCTTGCCACCACGCACTGTATCGTTTCCATTACCGCCAGAAAGGGAATCTTCGGCTGCTTGCCCGTTCAGGTAATCATCGCCACTGAGGCCAAATAGCAAATCGCGACCTGTAGAATCGATGTCTAAAGGGTTAAGAGTACCACCGTATAAGGTGTCGTTACCCTCATCGCCAATTAAAGTATCGCTCTGTTTGCCTCCAAAAATTATGTCGTCATCTTTGCCACCGTAAGCAACATCTTCGTTCTTGCCCGCAAAAATTAAATCATTTTTAGCACCCCCGTTGAGGTAATCATCGCCCTCATTGCCAAACAGCACGTCGCTATCTTTGGCAGAGGGAAGAATAACTATATTTCCTAGATCAATGCTGAGGTAAGATCCGCCATAAATATTGTCATTGCCAGTGAAGCCAAACTCCCAGTCGTTACCATTTAAGCCGTTGATTTTGTCATTGGTAATCGAACCCTCCAGAATGTCGTCGCTTTCTGTACCGTTGGTGGTGCTATTTGTTTGGTTGGGGCCGCGAATAGCAGTCGGGCTGGGAAAGGTTATCTGCTTGCAAATGCAATCTTCGTCTTGAGTGTCTGGCGTTGGCGTCGGAGTTGGAGTCGGAGTTTCCGTTGGCGTCGGAGTCGGAGTCGGAGTCGGAGTCGGAGTTTCCGTTGGAGTTGGAGTCGGAGTCGGAGTTTCCGTTGGAGTTGGAGTCGGAGTCGGAGTCGGAGTCGGAGTTGGAGTCGGAGTCGGAGTCGGCGTCGGAGTTTCTGTTGGAGTCGGAGTCGGAGTCGGCGTCGGAGTTTCCGTTGGAGTTGGAGTCGGAGTCGGCGTCGGAGTTTCCGTTGGAGTTGGAGTCGGAGTCGAAGTCGGAGTTTCCGTTGGAGTTGGAGTCGGAGTCGGAGTCGGAGTTTCCGTTGGAGTTGGAGTCGGAGTCGGAGTCGGAGTTGGAGTCGGAGTCGGAGTCGGAGTCGGAGTTGGAGTCGGAGTCGGAGTCGGAGTCGGAGTCGGAGTCGGAGTCGGAGTCGGAGTCGGAGTTTCTGTTGGAGTTTCCGTTGGAGTCGGAGTCGGAGTTTCCGTTGGAGTTGGAGTCGGAGTCGGAGTTGGCGTTGGAGTTGGAGTTGGAGTCGGAGTCGGCGTCGGAGTTGGAGTCGGAGTCGGAGTTGGCGTTGGAGTTGGAGTTGGAGTCGGAGTCGGCGTCGGAGTCGGAGTCGGAGTCGGAGTCGGCGTCGGAGTCGGCGTCGGAGTCGGAGTTGGTGACTCCAAGTCATCATTTGCGATCGCACCTATACCCGTCGCTTTAGTAATAGTCGCATTGACAGCAGTGCTGAGGTTGACGTTAAATGTTTCGTCAGTTTCAAACTTAGAATCGCCGTTGACAGCAACAGTAATGGTTTTTGTCGTTTCCCCGGCATTGAAGGTGACGCTGCCTGTGGCCGCGGCGTAATCGCTATCAGCAGTGTTAGCAGTACCGTCTGAGGTGGCGTAATTGACGGTGACGGGCAAGCTAGAAGCTGCTGAGAGAGTGGCGGTAAAAGTGGCGCTAGCAGTACCCGTATTGCCCTCGGTAACAACTACATCATCGATCGAGATACTAGGAATATCATCATTGGCGATCGTAGCAGTGGCGGTGCTGGTGGTGACAGTCGAACTTTCCGGCGCTGCGGTCAAATTTGGGTTGCTGAGGGTGACGGTAATTGTCTCGTCAGGTTCAACTGCGGTTTCGCCCAAAACATCCACAGCAATAGTTTTAGTTGTTTCGTTGGCGGCAAAGGTGATCGTCCCTGTGGCGCTAGTAGCCCCCGCAGCATTGATAATATTGTAGTCTTCGCCGTTGGTTGCGGTGCCAGCGATCGCATAATCTACTGTACTCGCTACCCCCGTGCCACCGCTGCGAGTGACGGTGAAGGTGAGGGGTTGAGTGCCGGAGTTGCCTTCGGTTAAGGAACCTGTCGCTGGATTTGTGAGTGCGATCGCATAAGCAATCGAGTCATTGGCTGCAATAGTCACCGTAGCATTGCTGCTGGCCGGTGCGATCGCATAATTCCCATTTCCCAAATTCAATCGCAGCGTTTCTGCCAACTCCGGTATAGCGTCATCAACTGGAGTCAGAATCACATCCACAAAGCTTTGCCCATTGGGAATAGTGACTGGAAAGGTACTGCCCAGATTGTAGTCAGCAGGGACAGCGGTACTGCTGCCATCAATGGCGAGATTCACGGTCAAATTACCGACTGTGCTATCACTGCGGCTAACGCGGAAAGTGCCTGGATCGATAGGAGTTTCAGCGGCGGAATTATCCGGTGCGGTGATGCTCACAATCTGCTGTACTTCAACAGCGCCGATGTCAACAGCACTGCCAGAAGGCCGAGTTAAGCCACGCTGATCCGTAGCAGGTGCGATCGCGCTACCCGCATCGATCGCGGGACTACCTACATTCAGCGCGTGGGTTTGCGTAGGGCCACCGTTATTTGCCAGTGCTCCGAGATTCGGATTGATGGGAGTGCCAGCAGTGCCTACTAGATCGCCATTAACACCGTTTGTGAAGCCAGCACCAGTACCGTTGCCAATTAAGTTATTGCCCTCACTCGTAAATGTGCCGTCTACATCGGGGTTTAACGGAGCCGTATTCCCAGCAATGATGGTGTTGCGGACATTTGCCGTCAAGGTATTGAAGATGCCCCCGCCTTGGTTTGTGGCACTATTGAGAGTAAGAGTGCTACTTCTCAGATCCAGCGTACCGCCATTTCTGATCGCGCCAAAGTTGTTTGCAGTGTTGCCAGAAAACGTGCTGTTGGTAATGGTTGCCGCGCCGCTGTTGACAATGCCGCCGCCGTTTTGTACAGCCCGATTGCTGTTAAAGGTGCTGCTGGTGACACTTAATGGCAGGGCATCGTTTCTGATCGCACCGCCATCAGCCGCCGAAATGTTGTTAGTGAAAGTGCTATCAGCAATACTCAAAAGTTGGCCGCCGCCTCTGTGGTAAATCGCGCCCCCACCCTCGGTGTTTTGGGAACTATTGCCATTAAACGTGCTGCCAGTAATGTTTACCGTACCGCTATCGATCAAGATAGCACCACCGCCTTGGCTAGCTGCCGTCGCTGTATTTTCGGTGAAAGTGCTGCCAACAATGTTTACAATACCGCCACCCTGCCTGATCGCGCCGCCGCCCGAAGCAGTAGCGGTATTGGCAGTAAACGTAGAACTCGTTATTGTCATCGTGCCGCCATTGTTGAAGAGAGCACCTCCTGCCCCAGCGACATTGGCGGAGAAGGTAACGTTTGTAAGGTTCAGGGTGACACCGGAGGCGTTATTAATGCCGCCAGTGCCGTTAGCAAAGGTGAGGTTAGAGATGCTAACAGGGCCGGTATTAGTGCTAAGTATCTGCACTAGGTTGTTACCGCTGACTGTCAGGTTTGCCGCCCCAGGGCCGTTCAGAATAAGGCTTTCATTAATAGTTGGCAGCGTTGTAGCGAGGGTAATTGTGCCCGTAATGCCAGTCAGGTCAATAGTATCTACGCCTGTGAGAGCATTCGCTTGGGTAATCGCATCTCGCAGCGATCCTAAGCCGGCGTCGTTGGTGCTGGTGACGGCAAAAGAAGCTAAAACGCGATCGTAACTTGCGATCGCCTCTTGGGTGAATGCTAAAGGTGTCTCGATCGAACCAATTGTTACTTCTAAATCCCAGTCACCGCCTAATGCAGCACTTCCTGTCAGGTTTTTGGAAGCAGCGATGTCTGCACCTGTGAGTTGATTGAGGCGTTGCAAGAACGATCGCCCCGCTATCGGTGGGGCTATTTCTGCCGCCACGTTGCAACCGTACAGCAGGATATCGGCGTTAGGGGTTAAGGCCTTTTTCCACTGCTGAAGTCGAGCGCCATATTCGTCTAGGTTGTCAGAATTTAGCTGAATTGACCCCAGTTGCAAATTTCCAGGCCCGCCGTGAGAAACAATATGAACAGCGGAAATATCGGTGTAGCTAGCTAATAACTCTGTAATTTGCTCGACTCCATCCCCCGCCCGATCAAGTATAAATATCTCTTTCCTTGGTTCGGCGCTTGGTGCAAGGCTTTGATAATCTTCAACGGTTGGGTCAATGACAACTATTTGCGTAATTTTTTCCATGATCGATTTTCCTCGTAGATGCAAAGGAAATGGAGCTTAAAAGCGGCGATCGTCTTGCCAAGAAAATTCAAATTAGTATTGACAAATAATCATTTGAATCCACTAGCTAGGTCTTGGAAAGCTTGTACAAGGCAAGATATAATGCTTAAGTCATAAGCAGCTTAGAGTCTTACTAAGACAACACCTAGAGCAAATTTGTTCCCTATCGTAAAAATTAGTCAGTAAATATAGCGATCGACCCCATCGCGCATTCGAGCCCCGACTTCTTTAAAAAATCGGGGCTCTGGGCGTTCTGTTGTTTCAGGTGGGCTTACTTATTTGGAGATACTAGCGAGAATGCTTTCCATTTCAGCAAGCTCGATCGCCCCGGAGAAAGTTTTGCCGTTCATAATAAAAAATGGAGTGCCTTCAATGCCAAGTTGTTGAGCAAGTTGCACGTCTTTCCCAATGGCGGCTTCGGCAGCGGGGCTATTGCGATCGGTGTTGAATTTATCTAATTTTAGATTGAGCTTTTGGGCGATCGAGGTGTAGAGTGGTTCGCCTAACTCTTTCTGCCCTTGAAACAAAGCGCTGTAGTATTCCCAAAATTTCCCCTGCTGTTGGGCAGCCCAAGCTGCTTTAGCTGCTGGCAGCGCTTGAGGGTGAATTGAAGTCAGGGGAAAATGCTTGTAAGCTAAAGTAACTTTGTCCTGGTGTTTTGCCATAAACTGCTTGACAGTATCGTGAGCGCGCGCGCAAAACGGACATTGAAAGTCAGAGAATTCTAAAAGTACAATCTGCTGCGAAGCTGAACCCGTGCTGGGAGAATCCCCGATCGCAGATTTGGGATTAGTTTTCATCTCCTGCAAAAATGATTCCTGCGCTGCTTTGAGAGACTGCTGCTGCTGTTGCTGGTACGCTTGTACCGACTCTAAAATTGCTTGCGGGTTTTCGCGGATAACCTGCAAGACTTGCTCTTTCAACTTGGGATCGACTGAATTGCCAGCCGCTGACTGCGCGGGGGAACAACCGATAAATACAAGGCAACCTGCCAGGAGTACAGCCAAGCAGAAGGCTTGCTGGCTACGGAGTTTTCGCCAAATAGTGGATACGTTCATCTTTTTTTCTGATTCACGGCAACACTTAATCCTACATTTAATTTTGCGGAGTGTCAGGTATACCGCTGTTGACTGCTGTCGAGCTATTTTTAGCTTTGACCAATAATTAGTCATTGGCAATCGGTAATTCGTAGTCGGTAATTGGCAAGGGTTGTTAATCACCCGGACACAGACTAACCTAATAATTAAGATTTAAATCACGGGAGTTTATTATAATATTATAATTTCGCCTCAAACGACCCAATAAGAAAGGTTTGTAGTGATAATTTTAGTCCTGATCAGCTTCTGAGGACTCAAGTCTTAACGACAAACGCGCTCACGGTTATTTTACAGGACTAGATATAAAATATAAAAATAAAAGGGCGATCGCTCCAGCGATCGTCCTTTTATTTGCTGCACGTATTATCCGCTTTTAGACTTGTCTGAATCGAAGATTATTTGCGGTTGTTGAGCCATTTAGCAGCAACTATTCCCAAAATACCAGCAACAACTGGATTTCCCAAAAACTTCATCAAGCTGGGCTGTTCGGCCAGCACTTCTCGGAAAATATCCGGATGATTGTGATAGGTGAACGACGCCAGCTTGGTAACATCGTCAGCATTCATGCGGCTGGCGTGGTGGGTAGAAAGTCCTAGCTGCTTTTCCAATTGGCGATCGTCCAATCCTCTCTTGCCCAAATGCTTGAAGAATTCGCGCGCCACGTCGTCGCGTTCGTTTGGCTTAATTTGGGCGATCGCCTTTTGCAATTCCGGTTCCAACTGAGCCGGCGGGAGGGAGTCGTGATTCAGGGAACGCCCGAATAATTGTTTGCGCTGAGCAGGCGAAGTTCTCTGAGCAAAATCGTCAAAGTTTTCGTAATCTTCACCAGTTGTCTCCGGCATCATTTCTCGATCGCCCTGGGCTAAATCGTTCATGATTTGACGCTTGTAATTATCGCTGCTACTCATGGTAACTCTCTTCCAATCTACACAACATTTCCGTCTTAAATTTAGATGCTTTCGCCTTCAAAAAACTGCGGAATATTAAACCGCCACGCGGCTATCATTTAAGCTGGCTAACCAGGTCAAGACTTGTATTCAATCTGATTTGATTGCTGGTCGTACTTAGCAGTCAAAATCAGTTTTTTGTCAGGAGCGTAAACCAAAACACTTACATCCTGATTTGGGAAATTGCGGTGAAAACCTTGTGCTAAAGATTTGGCCAAATCTTTCACTTCAGTCGGGCGGACTTGCGGGGTAATAACAACTCCCAATTTGTTATTGTCGCGAACGTAAGCATCCTGAACCAGGCCCTTAGCCGTTTTTGTTACCCATTGACCAAAATCTTGACCTGCGGCGGTATTGCCACGTTCTAGCTGCGCGTAATAACCCTGACTGCCGCCAATTGCTACAGGTACATCAGTCGGTTTTTGGGTTGAAACGCTGGGCGCGCAGGCAGTCGTAATAGCCAGCATTAAAACCAAGAGTAAGCCCGCAATTGTTTTGCGACTCTGCTGCAATAAACTCACCTTTTTTCCTCCCTTCTGAAAACAACTTGAATACTTGAAAGGGTCAGGTTGCTGGACCCTCTCAATTACTATTAGGCTTAGTCTAGTTTCTTTTTGAGCTCATCTTTTACATCTTCGATCGCGTGACCAGCTTCAGCTTTTGCCTGCTTGGCTTTGCCTTCTGCTTTATCCTTCGGGTCGCCAGTAACATTGCCTAGGGCTTCTTGAGCTTTGCCTGCGATGTTGTTGCCAGTTGCCTTTGCTCTATCTTCATTACTCATTGGTTTCTCCCTATCTGTATCTAATTTGACGTTTTTTACTTAATGAACTCATCATATGTAACTAGGAGCTGCGTTGCACTCTACCTCTAGGAATAAAGAATAAATAACAAATGGAATAGGGAATATAGCATAGGGAACAGTTATTTGCAGTCTTGAACTAACTGCGACTTTCAGACTTAATTATTGTTTGTTTTTACCGTTTCTGCTGGCTACAATCAAGTATTTTTGTAAAAAACTGTTGAATCGTCGCGCGTGCGTGCAAGACTATTTTTTTCAACCCTAAAAAATTTATAATTTTAAAATTTTATTTAACTTTGCCTTAAAAAGACGGGTGTAGGCAAGACCAGATCTTACCCCCACCCGAAAAAAAACTATTAGTTTTAATCTACCTTGTGATGACACTCTTTATCTATTTTTTGCTGAAGTTCTTCTTTCAACTGTTCGACAGCGCGCCTAGTTTGAGCATCTTCTTGTTTTTGCTGACCGAGGGCTTTTTCTGTTTCCTCACCGAGCAATATTTCCCGCGATTTTGGTAGGGTGACTTGATTTTCGCTACCAATGTGGGTCGCGTTTTCTTCAGTATTCATTAGTTTTTCCCCTATTGTTTGCAAAAATTATTTTTAACAAGGGTACTTAGAAGTTAACCTTATATCTATCATAAGGGAAATCACGAAGACTTCCCTCTGTCTGAAGGGAGATAGGGGCTGGTGAATAGTTTTGAGTTTTATAGTTAAGATAAATTACGGAAACTTCCATGAACCCGAAAGGAGATAGGGGAAGGAGAAGAGTGCGTGAGATAGCTTGGTGAGTCGCAAGGCGCGGGCAGTGAATGAGTTGGGGAAAAGGGAGGAGGGGGGAGAATTTTTTTGGGGCGCGATCGCCATAAGTACCTTTTGTCGTTTGTTTGATGAGGCTGTTTCGACATTTTTGATAGACTCCCCGACCGTCGCGGACGGAGATTCTAATTTATGGTTCATCGAAGTCCACTTGCTATCTCAGGGTGCATCGTCAATAGTAGAGGGGGTCTTCTCCCCACACTTTCCCTCTTTCGAGGCAGATTCCTCTTGCCCAGAGGTACCGTTTTGCCGCTCCATCCCTAGCATATTCATTCCCTTTTTCTGGATAATTAAAGTCAGTGAAGGAGTCGCCTCCTCCACGGCTCTCCAAAACGGAACGTGATAGTTTCCCATCATTCCGCTCCTCAATAAAACGGCTGTTGTCATCAGTACGTCGTTACCAACATATCGTTTTCCCACGCCCAAAGCCTTGGTTCCACTGGTGGCTTAGGTTTAGCACTTTTGCAGCTAGATTTGTTAGCGAGACTGCCATCATTGGCAGTTTTTGGATTGTGGCAATGTCGATGGAGTAATTGTCAATTATCATACGATTCCCTTCCACCTTTCGATTTGGGGATGATTTGGTCAACCTCTATCGAATCTCCATCTTTGAAGTAGTTATCGCAGTGAGAAAATTTCCCTTTTTGTCGCTTGAGTAGTTTAGCCAGTTTTATGGGTATTTCGGGGTGTACTCCCATTCTTGAACTGGGAGCATCTCACTTTTGCAGCCAAGCTAGAAATTGGAGTTGGGAGTCAAAAGCCAGGAGGAAAGAGGAAGAAGGCAGGAGCCAGAAAAAGTGTTTTTACAAATATGAGATGCTCCCAACCCACGCGACTTATTTATTACTTGTGCAACTTTTATGCAGTGTCTTTTGTGACTTCCTTCCTGGGGTAATAATAGTTGGAAATCAGAGGATATTGCCATTAACTTTGCTTGAGTGGTTTTGCTCAACAGGCAATTGTCGGATGTTGAATCCTAAGAAATAGAATCCGGGTTCTTCATTCAGGGTAAACGCATTCTAACTGGCCCTCAATGTATGCTACAGTTAAAATCGTTCGGCATTGTGGAGCAATGCTTGTAACTGTTCATACGCCAGACCAATTAATCGCTGTGTTTTTTTATGATTTTCTTCAATATGATTCAGGATGTCGCTCAGGTTTATGTGTAAAAATATGTTTTTTATGTTCTTTTACACCTAATGTTACTATTGGGGAGATGTCTAAAGAAGAGTCCCTAAAAATAATTGAAACCGAAATGCCTAATTTTCATGGATAATTTTTCCCCGAATACAGCCCGACTATAACTTAATTGAATTAGTAAGGCATTAGACAAAATAATATATGACCACTCGATTTTTTATATCAATTGAATACCTAGACTATTTATGGCCGCTCCTTTTAAATGAAGGACAATTAATAATTAAATGGGATGGCTCAATCAAAAACAAGGGTAATCCTTGTATCACAGTTTAAATGTGCAACAGCTTAGAGGTGCTGCGCGCTTCTAAAAATCAAAAATTTTTGCAATGCCAGCACCACCAACTTTCTACTTATGGAATTGGTCAAGACTGAAGTATAGACGATTGATGGGAGAAAGGCTACTCTGCGGCACATCTTAGCCGTATCATCTGTTGTTTAGTTCACCCTACTTCATGCCACTGCACCTGAGTTCGGCTAACTCCAACCAACTCGTAGTAATTGAGCAGCCTGCACGTTACTCATTGCGACTTCCCCAATGCCTTTTGCACAATAGCTGTAAAAGTTACGAACAGGCAGAAACAATGAAAGCTACTGGTAAGGTGTATACAATTGATTTGGCTGGAAATCAGTATCAAAGCCCTCGCTACTTGCAAAGTCGGGCGAGGATTAACTCCCTCATCGACCATTATATGTCATTGGAAATTTTGAGCGATCGACTTTCCGATCTGCCCCAGCAATTTTCCGCCCCGCATCCCCGCCCTTGGGAGCCCATAGATTGGCAAGGAATCAATCGCGACCAAATTATTGGTGTCAAGCCAGAAATATTTTTACAAATTTTGGCAAGTGCGGCAGAAATTGAAGCTCCCATCCGCAGCTACGGTAGAGAAAGTTGGTGCTACTTACAGCATATTTACCCGCAAATGGCGCGGTTTATGGGAGGAATTTTTGATGACAACGGCAACATTATAGAGATAGGTGTCTGGGAAAAAGAAGAACGCCAACATTGCCCGACCTTTAGGAAAATTTACCAGCAACTGACAGCCGAAAAACTGCAAGTTAAACCGAACTCTGTGAATGGCTGTCAATCCACAGGTGACGCTTGGCAAGATACCTACAAACACGTGATTAGTCGCCTGAGTACCGAGTGGGGAGCTACTTCTGTTTATTTATGGTTGATGGTACACTCAACTGGGGCGTTGCAACAGGCAATTTCGGAGCCTTTACAGGATGAAATCAATCATTTGGCTAAGTTTTGGGGTTTCAGCCGCTGGGCATTCTCCCAGAGTTACTTCAATCAACTGAAAGGCTCTACCAAAAACCTGATTGCTTTGCTGAAACACCATCAGATTGAACGCACGCACGGCAATGATGTGTTTAATACTTCACTCAGTCTCAAACAGATTTCTTTGGTGTTAGAATTGACTTTTACATTCACGCGAGTGATGGTGCGTCTGCGGCGCTGGAACCGCGAGCTCAGTCGCAGTTATCTCAGACATTTGTTTGGTACAGCGCCGATGGTTGATGCACCGCGCAAGGTCGCTTAAATAGGACTTATGCAAGGGAGCAATTTTTACACTATTTGTGGGGATAAGGTGCGGTGTGCTTCGCCCTACAGATACTATCTGTGGGTAAGTCCTGTTAACAAAATTAAACCCGAATTGCAAAATTAAACGATCGCACTTAAAAGCCAATAAAAACCTAAAACTACCATAAATCATGCAAATTACGATCGCCATTCCCGACAATCTCCCCCTGACTGAAGCCGATGTGCGGATAGAATTGGCGATCGTACTTTATCAGCAGCACGCCCTCGGCGACTGAAACATTTAAGTGCGATCGGGCATCATTTTCAAGTTTTATGGTTCGGCTGGGGGTTCCCACTTACAGATAGACTCTGGCGAAAGAGGGCAAGTTTTGGGAGGGAGCGGATTTCCGCTGAGGCCGAGCCGAGTCAGGTTAGTCAAGGATGCTAGCGGTTTGATGTCGCCGATCGGATTTCCGCTGAGGCCGAGCCGAGTCAGGTTAGTCAAGGATGCTAGCGGTTTGATGTCGCCGATCTGATTGTCGTTGATGATGAGTTCCGTGATACTAGAAAGTTTCCGATCGGCCACATCGCAATCATTAGTCCCTGCTTCCTTCAACAACACGTCAACAGTATGTTTGGTTTCTGGACTCACATCAGCTTTTTGGCGGCACTAATCCGCAAATGTTCGCCTATTGTTTCCCGGTTGCGCCCTCGCAACTTCGAGGTAAAGCGCATTTTCAGATAATGCTACGATCGCACTCAAAGCAACTACTATCTACCTTGGTAAATTCATCTGTTTCTGTGCAACTATAATTTTCATCATTTTGTATCCCTAATTTTCTAAATAGACAATGGCAGGTTGGCAAACTGTCACGATACTGCCATAAAGTTGTAAAATAACTGCGATCTTAAACTTATAGCCAATAATTTTATCTCCATAAACTGAGGAAAATACCCTATGAACGGCCCAGCATCTTACACATCATCTCAAATGACCGATCGCGATCGCGCTAACCTCAGTCGCCTGATCGATTACAGTTCCATCCAATCAGTACCCGAAATTTGGGCGATCGTCAAACAAAAATTCGGTCAAACCGTCGCCCTCCACGACCCCCACAGCCAGCCAGAAATCAAACTCACCTATACCGACCTCTACCAGCAAATCCAGCAATTCGCCGCCGGCCTCCAAGCCCTCGGCATCGAACCAAATCCCGAAGAAGCAGTCCCTCCCCGCGTCGCCCTCTTCGCAGACAACAGCCCCCGCTGGCTGATAGCCGACCAAGGTATCATGATGGCCGGGGCAGCCAACGTTGTTCGAGGCGCCACCGCCGACCCTCAAGAACTCCTATACATCATCCAAGACAGCGGCAGCACCGCCTTGGTAGTCGAAAACCTGGCATTACTGACAAAACTGCAACACCGCCTCCCTGATTTGCCCATTCAACTCATCGTCCTCCTCTCCGACGAAGAACCGGAAACCAGCCAAACCCTAAGCACAGTTAAATTTTCCCAAGTGATGACCACAGGGGCTAACCGTCCCCTCAAACCCACCAACCACAAGCCTCAAACCCTCGCCACCCTCCTCTACACCAGCGGCACCACCGGCAAACCCAAAGGCGTCATGCTGACTCACGGCAACCTGCTGCACCAACTCAACACCTTGGGCACAATTCTCCAGCCCCAAGGCGGCGACGGCGTCCTCAGCATTCTGCCCAGTTGGCACGCCTACGAACGCAGCGTCGAATACTTCCTGCTTTCCCAAGGATGCACGCAAATTTACACCAACATTCGCTATTTCAAACAAGACTTTAAAACTTACAAACCCCAGTACATGGTCAGTGTTCCGCGCATCTGGGAATCGATTTATGAGGCCGTACAAAAGCAATTTCGGGAACAGCCACCTAACAAACAAAAATTGGTGGATTTCCTGTTATCTGCCAGCCAGCAATACATCGAGAACCGCCGCATTTTCCAAGGATTAACTCTCAGTTTGAAACCGGCTTCTGCTTCCGAAAAACTAATCGCCCGCACCAAAAGCATTCTGTTGTCGCCCGTGCACGCCCTCGCCGAAAAACTGGTTTACCAAAAAGTCAGGGAAGCTACAGGGGGACGCTTAAAATGGGCGATTAGCGGTGGCGGTTCTTTGGCCGCGCATATAGACAATTTCTTTGAAATAGCGAATATCGGCTTGTTGGTGGGATATGGTTTAACCGAAACTTCGCCGGTTTTAACTGTGCGCCGGCCTTGGCACAATCTTAAAGGTTCCGCAGGACAGCCGATCGCCCATACGGAAATTAAAATAGTAGACCCAGAAACCAGACAGCAACTGCCCACAGGCCAGTGCGGCTTGGTATTGGCGCGGGGGCCGCAAATCATGGCAGGTTATTATCTTAATCCCCAAGCGACTGCCAAGGCGCTCGACCCCGAAGGCTGGTTCGACACTGGCGATTTGGGCTGGCTGACACCGGGAAACGACTTAATCTTGACGGGGCGCGCTAAAGATACGATCGTCCTCAGCAACGGCGAAAACATCGAGCCCCAACCCATAGAAGACGCCTGCCTCCGCAGCCCCTACATCGACCAAATTATGCTAGTAGGTCAAGACCAGAGATCCGTCGGCGCCTTAATTGTCCCCAATGCAGAAGCTGTGCAGAAATGGGCAGAAACTCAGAATCCCCCTATACACGAAATTGACTGGAATAGCAAGACAATTCAAGACTTATTCCGCAAAGAATTGAACCGAGAGGTGCAAAATCGCCCCGGATACCGCGCGGACGATCGCATCGGCCCGTTCCGGTTGATTCAGGAGCCATTTTCGATCGAAAATGGAATGTTGACCCAGACCCTGAAAATTAAGCGCCCGGTTGTGACGCAACACTACCGCGATATGATTGACGGGATGTTTTGAAATATTCGCAGGACTTGGGGAATGGAAAAGAAAAAATTATCCCAACACCCGAGTCCGAGTCCGAGTCCTCAGTCCTGGGCCATTAGTTCATGTTTACCAACTAATGACTAATGACTAATGCCTAATTCCTAATTGACAAGCAACAACTTTATGGAACCACAATTACTCTTGAAACGATCGATTAACGTTAAAGTCGTCGTTACTCCCCGCTGGAAAGAAGAAGCTCAACAGCAACTCCAAGCCCAAATCAACCAAATAGACTCTCAGCTACAACAGTTAGAAATGCAAGGGCAGCGGATGATTTCAGAAATCCAAAAGCAAAATCTGCAGCCCCCAGGCCCGCAAGTAATGCAGCAAATAGAAAACATTCAAGTGCAGGTGAATCAAAGAAAAAGCGAACTGCTAGAACAGAAAAACCAAAACCTGCAACAGCTTCAGCAAGTGCAGGTGCTAGACCTGGAACAAGAAGTGAGTCAAGGTCAAATTGACGGCACGTTCACTGTCGGGCTCGGAGAAAACTTGATTCAAAAAATGCAAGTAGAAATTCTCCTCCGCGACGGCATAGTCGAAGAAATTCGAGGTGATATTTAGAAATTGGTAAGTGGTAATTGGCGATCGGTAATTGGCAATTGATTTTGAGTCAACAGTCACACATCAAGAATGCGAGAGACTGGCATAATAATAAGTATTGCCGGTGGCCGGTCGCCAATGATCAATTGCCAAATACCGATTACCTATTACCAACACAAAAGGACTTTTTACAGATGATTCGCGAAGTTTTCATGCCAGCCCTGAGTTCGACAATGACAGAGGGCAAAATTGTTTCCTGGGTCAAATCCGCCGGAGACAAAGTAGAAAAAGGCGAAACGGTGGTGGTGGTTGAATCCGACAAAGCCGACATGGACGTGGAGTCTTTCTACGAAGGCTATTTAGCAATAATTATCGTACCTGCGGGCGAAGTTGCTCCGGTGGGGGCGGCAATCGCCCTAGTAGCAGAAACAGAAGCCGAAATCGCCGTCGCTCAGCAGCAAGGAGCCGCCGCTCCAACCGCAGCCGCCGCCCCTGCTCCCAGCCCCGCTCCTGTGAGCGCAGCTACATCGTCAGCAGGTTTGCAGCAAAATGTCAGCCGCCAAAACGGCCGCAGCGTCGTTTCTCCCCGCGCTCGCAAGTTAGCCAAAGAGTTTAAAGTAGATTTGAATTCTATCAAAGGCAGCGGGCCCAACGGTCGCATTGTCGCAGAGGATGTGGAAGCAGCAGCCGGCAAAGCCCAACCCGCTCCGGTTCAGCAAGCGGTAACAGTCCCCGCTGCACCCGCACCTGCACCCGCAGCGCCCGCCCCCGCAGCAGCCAAACCCGCCCCCGCAGCAGTCCCGGCGGTGGCACTTTCTGGTCAAACAGTACCGATGAACGCGCTGCAAAATGCGGTGGTGCGGAATATGGAAGCAAGTTTGAGCGTGCCGTCTTTCCGCGTCGGTTACACAATTACTACTGATAATCTCGACAAACTCTACAAACAAATTAAGTCGAAGGGCGTCACGATGACGGGTATGCTGGCGAAGGCTGTAGCAGTAACTTTACAAAAACATCCTCTGCTGAATGCTTATTATGTGGAGTCGGGGATTCAATACCGCGCTGATATTAATGTGGCGGTAGCGGTGGCGATGGACGGCGGCGGTTTGATTACGCCGGTGCTGCAAAATGCCGATCGCCTCGATATTTATTCGCTCTCGCGCACCTGGAAGGATTTAGTCGATCGCGCCCGCACCAAGCAGTTGAAGCCTGATGAATATAGCACGGGAACTTTTACTCTTTCCAATTTGGGAATGTTTGGAGTAGACAAGTTTGACGCTATTTTGCCGCCGAATCAAGGCTCGATTTTGGCGATCGGTTCTTCGCGGCCGCAAGTAGTGGCTAATGAAGATGGTTTGATGGGAGTGAAGCGCCAAATGCAGGTAAATATTACTTGCGATCACCGGATTATTTACGGTGCTGATGCGGCGTCTTTCTTGCAAGATTTAGCGAAATTGATTGAGACAAATCCTCAGTCTTTGACGCTTTAATTAGTTAACTGTTGACAGTTGACTGTTGACAGTTGACTGTTGACAGTTGACGGTCAATGTTTGGCACTCAACTATTCAAAGAATCTCATCGGGAAAGCTTCCAACAGCTAAGAGTTGATCGCTTAGCTGAAAAAATATCAAACGAAATATGGTTTATTGTTAAAAAGTGGGACGGGTGCATCTCACTGTTGCAAATATATGAAAAAAGGGCGAAAATGAAAAAGCTAGTAAAACTGTGAAAAAAGATGAG
>NZ_JAUBQB010000166.1:0-3171 GCF_036701035.1 Microcoleus sp. Pol7_B2
TAGGGTAGCCTGTGCTGACTGGGAAGAAAAACGGTTGGTCAATAATCTCACAAAAGCTTGCGCCCGTCCCCGCTCTGTTATTTCTAGCGCTTTTTTATGCTGATTTTGATTGGCAAGCACTTCTTGCAATGTACTATAACTTGTTTCTTGGGTTTCAAAAATTGAAACTAAATTGAGGTCGTTATTTTCTAAATTTGACCGCAGAGATTCCCAAATTTCAATGGCTGAAAATAAAGCTTTGATAGCTTCTGCTGGTTGCTGTGCTTTGTATAAAGCGTCACCTAAATTTGTGAGTGCGCGGCCTTCAGCGTGGCGATCGCTCAGTTCTCTGGCAATGGCTAAACTTTGTTGGTGAGACTCAATCGCTTGACGATAATTTTTGACAGCATAGTAAGCAATTCCTAAATTCTCTAGAGCACGACCTTGAACGAAGCGATCGCCCAGTGCTGAGGCAATGGCTAAACTTTGTTTCTGCTCATCAATTGCTTTGGCATAATCGGTTAGGGAATAGTGTACTAATCCCAAATTGCTCAAAGCAAGAGCTTCGCCTCGGCGATCGCGCTGCTGTTTAGCAATCGCTAAACTTTGCTCTTGATATTCAACAGCCTTTTTATACTCTTTTTGAGCATAGTAAAGTAATCCCAAATTTCTCAGAACAGTCGCTTCTAAATCAGCCGATTTTAGGGAATGCGCTACTTCCAAACTTTGTTCGTAGTATTCGATCGCTTTTTTATAATTGCCAATCGCGCCGTAAGCAGCTCCCAAACCAATAAAAGCTTGTCCCTTTCCCAATAAATCGGCTCTGGATTCAGCTTGTGCTAAGCGCTGCTGGTGGTAAGAAATTGCTTTTTCATAATCTCCGATCGCGTAGTAAGTCGCGCCTAGATTGTTGAGCGCGTAGCCTTCCCTAGCGCGATCGCGGGAGAGTCTCGCCAGCTCTAAATTCTGCTGGTAGCAGGCGATCGCTTTGCTGTAGTCTTTTGGCGCAGTCTGGAGAGGCAATCCTGCTTGCTGCCCCAGTAATTGTTCCTCAGTTAAGCATTGAGCGGCACTCGGTGTCAGGCTTGCTAAGTTTTGAGGTTCGCGATTTTGATCGCCATTAAGCTGGCTCAATTGTTGAGCGGCAAGGGTATTAGGATTTCCTGGCCGTGTATTAGAGACTTGCACTGATACAGGTACAGTCGCTGCCGCAGTTGGTATTGCATCTGAGTTTGCAAGCGTTGGTACGAGTGGTGTGGTGGTTGGGAGACGTAATGGTTCTGGCACGCCCCTTTCTGCAGGCAGCGTGGGAGGTAACCCAGATGAAGGAACTTCTAATGGTTCTAGCACGCCGATTTCTGGCGGCAGCGTGGGAACTAACCCAAAGGAATCCCCAAAGGAATCAGAATTATCTGGTTGTGATACACCTAAGTCTAGAGGTGCGATCGCAGGGAATTGAATCCCAGGTGGTGCGAGTGCAGCAATTGTTGGCGGTTCTGGCGGTAGTAGGGGAGCTAACCCACCACTCCCAAAGCCGAAAGCTCGCTCAATCTCTAATCGTGGACTGCCCAAAACAAAGGTAGGATCGGTCAGAGATATTAATCGGCTGCCAGTGGTATCAATGCTGTTGGGGTTATTGCTGCTAGTAGCGAGGCGAATCTTACCCTCATAGGTCAGGATAGTACCCGGAGCGATCGTGTTCCCAGCTTGTAAAGTGATGTTTCCATCTGGTAGGCCAATCTCAGCTACAGAGCTGAGGAAGCTGTTTTTGGCATTAATACTGTCACCAGAGGTGAGCAAACTGATGTTGCCTCCTCCAGAAAGGATAGAACCCGCTACAGTGATGTCTTCGTTGGAGCGGAGTACAATATTACCACCAACTCCTGCGCTCGTGCTCGAATCTATTCTGTCTCCGGTGGTGCTAAGACTGGATTCTCCTTCAAGGAGAATCGCGCTACCCCCAGAAGTTATGTTGCCTACAGTAGTTAAACGACCCCCCCTAATCTCAATATTGCCACCCCTCCCTTGGGCAGATGTAGAATTTAAAGCGCCAATATTGAGCTTGATTCCCCCAAGTGGCTCATTCCGCAAACCAATAGCGCTATCGCCGGAAATAATATCTCTGACACTAACATCGGTTCCATAAATCTCGATTGCGCCACCTTTCCCCGTGCTGGAGCTAGAATTTATTACCCCACTGACGTTGACTTCGCCTAGGATCGATAACTCGATCGAGCCACCTCCAGAAATGACATTTCCAAGAGTTACAGGCCCTGTATTTACTTTGATCTGACCTCCTACTCCACCGCTATAGCTGGAATTTAGGGTAATATTACCAGCGTTAAAGTAACCATCATTAAACACATAAATGCGACCGCCACCGGAGGTTATATTACCAGTCACAATGTCACCCCCAGTATCACCCCCACCAGCTTTGAGTTTGATCGGGCCTCCCACTCCTCTGTTAGAACTCGAATCAAAATTCCTAGCGCTGATGCTGCTGTTGTTGAAGCTGACACTATTGAGGCTGATACTGCCACCGTTTGAGGCAATGTTGCCGACTGCAATACTACCAAATGCCACAAGCCCTACATCGCCACCTGCATTGCCGCTGCCAGAGTAGAGATTGCCTCCATCGATCGCCCCTGCTTGACTGCTGAGGGTAATGTTGCCAGCGCTAGAGACAATATTTCCTGTTGCTATATTGCCGTAAGCATTGAGAGAGATGTTGCCCCCTCCGCTGCCACCAGTTGCGTTCAGAGTGCTCGCACCGGTGTCGATCGCACCTAGATTGCTAAGCAAGCTGATCTCGCCTGCCTTGATTCCGCTAGTGTCGATGTTGCCGGCACTGAGGTTGCCTTCTCCATAAAGGGTGACGTTGCCTCCATGTCCAATGAAGCTAGAGGTTGTAATTCCACCAGTGGCGATCGTGTTTGCCCCATACAGGAAAATTGACCCACCGTTACCGGCTATCGAGGAAGCGTTCAAGGTGCTGGCGCTTGTATTGATGCTTCCCCCCGTGCTGTATAGGGTAATATTGCCAGCATTGCCCGTTAAAGTTGAAGTATTCAGGTTTTCCGCTGCGATATCCCCGGACGCTACCAGCGCGAGATCCCCGCCATTTGAAGTAATGGATGCTGCTTGAATGCTGTTTGCAGCGCCTAAAAAAACTGAACCTGCGATCGCGATATT
>NZ_JAUBQB010000063.1:0-42352 GCF_036701035.1 Microcoleus sp. Pol7_B2
TTTTTTTCTAATTAACTATTTTTATCGATTTTATCATGATCTTACCTCTGTCTCACATTTATTTGAAATGACTATAACTTTGCATTCGGAAATTTACGTTCGCCTTTAGCGTATCTTTCTAAAAGTTCTTTAGCATCCATAAATCACCTCGATCGCCCTTCCGCTAAACCCCACTTTCCCAGCCTACCACCAAAACCGAAAGCGCGATCGAACATCTGCGTCAATCCGCGTTAATCCATTTTCATCTGCGGTTCGAGAAATTCCCTTTTTTAACCGCAGATACAGGCAGATCAACACAGATTCACGCAGATAAATTAGAGATTATCTGCGTGAATCCGCCTCTATCAATTCTTATCTGCGGGCCGAGAAATTCTCTTTTTTAACCGCAGATAAACGCATATTTACACATTACACACCAACCGGAGCACCAACAACCTCACCTTTCAACATCCGAGAAGCAGCATCAAGCAATTGCTCCTCCAAATAAGGCTTAGTGAAATAACCTTTCGCGCCCAAACTGTAAGCCATTTGGCGGTGTCTGTCAGCACCGCGAGAAGTCAACATCGCGATCGGCAATTCACACAAAACGGCATCCTTCTGCATCCGAGAAAGTAGTTCCAAACCGTCCATTCTCGGCATTTCAATATCGCAGAAAACGATATCGCAAGGCAGACCAGATTTCATCTTTTCCCAAGCTTCCTTACCGTCGCGAGCTTCTTCCACACGATAGCCAGACTTCTCGAAAGTAATCGACAATAGCGATCGCACCGTAATCGAGTCATCGACAATCAGCACAGTCGGCTCAGTCTTCTCGATTTCCGCCTCCGCAGCAGCCCGATCGCCCTCATCCCAAAGCGTACCGCCAGTGTCCTTACGCAGCCTTCCCGTAGCCAAATCGATCAGCTCCAAAACGTCCGCAATCGCCACGATCCGACCGTCCCCGAGCACGGTGGCCCCAGCAATCCCGATCGGCTTCGGCACCGGCCCTTCCAACGGCTTGATCACAATTTCCTGTTCCGTCGAAACCTGATCCACCTGCACCGCCAAGAAATTGCCAGCAGAGCGCAGCACGATCACCGAAATCATGTCATCGTCAGTATTAAACCCGTAAACACTGCCCCGACCCAAATGGCGGCTGTAAGCCAGCAGATCCCGCAGCGGCCGGAACGGCAAGCTTTGACCCCGCCACTCAATGCAAGGCAAACCATCCGCCCCCGTCGTTACCTGATCGCGAGGCACATCGATCATATCCTCGACCCCATCCATCGGGAAAGCAATGCGAGCGCGATCGCTAATGCAAGTCAGAGCCTTAGAAATACTCAACACCAGAGGCAAACGGATCGTAAACACAGTCCCCTTGCCGATGGTTGAATCGATCGACACAGTGCCCCGAATTTCCTGCAAGGAAGTCTGCACCACATTCATACCGACCCCCCGGCCGGCATACTCCGTAGCCTGTTCCTGAGTGCTGAAACCCGGCATAAACAGCAAATCGTAAACTTCCGAGCGAGACATCCTCTGAGCCTGAGCCGCCGTCAGCATACCCTGCTTAATCGCTTTCGCCTTCACCCGTTGCGGGTCAATCCCCGCCCCGTCATCAGAAACCGAAACCACGGTTTGGTTCCCTTGGTGGAAAGCGCGAATCGTAATCCTGCCGACAGCAGGCTTCCCAGCCGCCAGACGCACCTCCGGCGGTTCGATCCCGTGAGTAATCGCATTGTTCACCAAATGAGTCATCGGGTCATATAGCTGATCCACAATCATCTTGTCGATCAAAATATCCTTACCCTCAACCTGCAACTGAGCCTGCTTGCCGCACTTAATCGCGATTTCCCGCACTGCCCGGAACAGCCTGTCCGTCGTCTCCGCAAACGGCTTCATCCGGGCGCGAGTCAAACCTTCTTGCAGTTGAGTAGTGACTTGTCGCAGTTGGCGAGTCACCTGATCCGCCTCATCCACCAAAAACTCAATGTCCGCGGCCGACTCCCGCACCCGCACGATCAGCTCAATAATCTCTTGAGCCAAACTGTGGAAAGGAGTAAACCTGTCCATTTCCTCCGGTCTCCAGGCACTTTCCCGGGTGTGGGCCGAATCCTCAGAGCGCCAGGCCGATCGGTGTCCCTGCCGGTTTGCCAGCAAAGCAATCTCCAAAAGACTCCGCTCGTAGAAATCCTGAGTCCGCTGGCTCACATCGCTCAGCAGCGCAACCTGGTGCAGCAAATTGTCCAAAAACTGCCGCATCCGTTCTTGGTCTTGCTCCAAACTGTTGCGGTTTACCACCAGTTCGCCCATCAAATTGCTGAGGTTGTCCAGTTGCTTGACCGGCACCCGCATCGTCTGGTCGCCGAACCCGCCCGCGCGGGCATTCCGCCTGGGTCTGTTGAGCGCCGACTGCCCCATATTGCCTTCTCCTTGGCGGCCGCTGTCCTTTGGATCTTCCAGCAGTTTTTCCAAATCGCCAAATTCGTCGTCGCTCTCATCGGCAGCAGTGCGCGGAGCTTTACTAGCAGTTGTCGCTGGTAGCCCGTGAATTTCCGGCATAGTTGCGCTCTCGCTAAGGAGTTCTTCGAGATCCGAGAAAACTTCTGTATTTACCGGACTCTGATTTGTGCTTCCAGAAGCTGCTATGACAGCTCCAGCACCCCCTGCAATTAACAGTGCTTCTAAATCGTCAAAATTGCCTTCGGCATCCTCATCGCCTGATTCGTCCTCGCCAAAAAAGTCTGCCAGCGACCCCTCATCTAACTCCGAGGAATCGCCCTGGGCCGACTCGTCCTCAGCGTCCCAAAAGCCCGTCGTCAGTTCCGAAGTCACCAGAACCTCAGCATCGAGCGAATCCAACAAATCATCAAAACCCTCCAACTCTTGGTTGTTGAGAGTAGCCCCGGTTTCCATCGCCGAGAGCAAGTCAGCATCGCCCTCAAACATACCATCGAGAGATTCTGCTGGCAGTGGCTCTAAATCCGCACTTAAAAAATCCGTTTCCAGGGCATTAAACAAATCATCTTCGCCCTCAGACTCCCCGGCGGCATCTGTTGCGGCTCGATCGAACAAATCCGCACTCGCCTCGTCGAACAAACCATCGGCAGGTTGGGCAGACAACTCCTTCACATCCGCAGCGCCGTCATCTGGCGCCGATCCAGCATCGCCTGGGTGCACCATGCCTTCCCCAAACATATCCTCCAAGAAATCGAAAGCTGCGCCCTCATCAGATTCGACATTGGAAATTTCCGACTCAGGACGATCGTCGGACAAAGCCCCACGTTCAACCTCTGCCGAATTTGTCAAGCCTTGGTCGGAAACAGCCGCACCATTGTTCTCGAACAAACTCCCCAAGTCGCCCTCCTCAACTCCCACATCCGCACTCAGCAATTCTGAATCCCCATCCTTCAGCCAAGCCCCACGGGCTTGCCCCGAAGCTTCTCCGTCATACTCAGTACCCGTAGGTACAGAACCGAAAAGCTCAGCCAAATCGGCAGCTTCTCGGGAGGTAGCCACTCCTTGCCGATCCCGCACAGTCTGTTCATCCTCAGAAATCGCGTCTGAGGTCATATCCCCAAACAGCGCATCTAAATCCGTATCGTCCAGCTCCAGGTTGAGCGATTGCACAGACTCGTCTTCCATGCCGAAAGCATCTTCTAGCCAGTTTTCATCCGCAGAGATATCTAAATCAGAATTTGATGTCATGTTAAGAACGTTGCCCATTTCCTCATTTTGTGCGGTGCCTGCAGCTTGATCTCGATCGCCCCCGTTCTCCCCACCTTCGTCTTCTGAAGAAAGGAAATTAGAAGTAATCCCCATCAGCTCGCTCAAATCCGAATCCTCGCCAAGCTCAGAGAACAAATCAAAATCATCCATTTCAGGCAGAGCAAGCGCTTCGGCATCCGCTGAATCATTATTGCCCCCCCCTGCTGCAGGCTCCTTCGATTCTCCGTCTAAAGCCTCAGACTTCAGGGAATACTCCGAAGAGACTGCCGGCCCACCTGTTGCCTCAGATAAGCCTAAATCACCGAACAAGTTCTCGAAATCAGCATTGTCCGTACCACCAGCAGAAGTTTGGGCAGCCACTTCGTCCAAAAGCGTACCGAGAGCATCTTCGTCCCCTTGTCCCCTGGCTGGGGCCACCGTGTCCTCTCGCCGCTCCAAACCGCCCCTACCGTTACCCGTTTTAACCTGTTTGCGAGTTAACCGCTGGCTCGAACCCCCATTTTTCTGACCGGCAGCCAATGCCGATCCCTCTGCCTCTTCTCCAAACAGCAAATCCTCCCCAAACAAACTCGTCAGGTCATCAATCGGAGGCTTCGTGTTCGTTTCGGAACTTTCGGCATCGTATTCGTCAAACAACAAATCAGTAAAATCGCCGGAATTGTCATCGTCTGACCCCAGCATTCCCGCCGCCGATATCCCAGAAGACTGTGCATAGTCGAGGTCTTCTTCTTCTTCCCAAGCGCCGTCGAGCTCCGGGGACTCGCCGTCAAACAAGTCAGCTAAAGTGTTGAGTTCTGCCGCGCCCACTTCCGGGCCGGTGCGGGTCGAGCCTCTAAAAGCACCCGTCTCCATATCCGATTCTGCGAAGGCGGAATCCTCATCGAACTGGGACGATCGAATGCCACTGTCATCGTTGCTGTCGCCGCTGTCGAGTTGGTCGAACAGCTCGTCTATACTCAGCCCAGAAATAGTCGGCAGCAACTTGTTCAATCCATCCGTGGCATCGCCCGATCCCACCAGATCCCAGGCCTCATCCTCAACAGAAACCACATTTGTCCCGGATTTACTCGGTTGAGCGAAGGCCAGCAAATCTTCAAAATCCGTTTCTGGAACCAAAACAGCCGGCTGCAGCGCCAGAAGTTTTGCGCTTGGTGCGATCGACGATTCTAGACCAGAAATTACCAGTTCTTGCGCTTGTTTGATGTCTTTGATCACCGTTGGCGCTAAGGTACGGTAGCTATTTTCTGGGTTGGCGATCGCCTTGGATACAGCTTGGATCAATTCTATCCAGCAGGGCAGTTCAAATTCTTCCCCTGCCCTGAGCAAGTTCCGACAAATGTTCTTGAGTTGCCGCCTGCTTTCTGGCCCCTCGGGCTGTTTGAACTCTTGCAGGAGTTCCCGCATCCTCGCCGGCACGTCCGAGTCAAATACTAGCTGCAGCGCGCTGTCTTCTGTTGCTCTGGCATCAGGTGCGTAAACTGACCGCGAATCTGGAAAACTCCTTGATGAGGCAAACGTCCCCACTCCCACCCCCGCCATAACTTGTTCGGGTACTGGCATCGCGTAGCTATCGTCTGCATGGTATTCTCCGTGTCCAACGAGTCCCCCCAAGTGCCCGTTGAGCTCTTCAAATACTGGTTCTAATTCTCGAACCATCTGTTCTCCCAATTCTTCTGTCAGTCCAAAAGGCCCCGACAGTTGCTCTAACAGCCCTTGCAATGTGTCAAAAATTCGCAGAAAAAGGGACTCTAGCTGTTGGTCTACTTTAACGCTGCACTCTTTTAAAACTTTAAAACTATCTTCTAGTCGGTGAGCTGTTTGCTGAATGCTCGTCAGCCCCAGCATTGCTGCTCCTCCTTTGACAGAGTGAGCGGCCCTAAATACTTCGTTGACCAGTTCTGGGTCTTCGATCGTGGTTTGCAGATTCAGCAACCCTTGTTCGATCGTATTGAGGTGGTCTTTTGCCTCCTCAATAAAGTAGCCCATTATCCTCTGTTGTTGCTCCGGCAGCATAGTTTTATTCCTGATTTTAAGCGTTATTGTATTGGGTCTATGTTAGTAGTTCTAGAGAAGCTCTCTGTATATCTCGCCCCTTGCCAAGAGAATAATCTGACTGCGAGATATGGCAAATGTCCTGGCTATTTTTGCTTTCGATATGCCCTCACTTAAAAGATAGCGAATCTCCCGCACTTGTTCGGTTTGGAGTTTGCGGTTAGGACATATCTAGCCGGGAACGCAAGGAAAGCGGTTTTTTTCGCTTGGCATCGCGGGAGTTATCGGCGGGGGTTCCTTCCCACAAATGGTCGGGATGGATACAATCGCGATCGTAGCAACTATGACCCGCAAAATAACCGGGTTTGACAGGCCTTCCCAGTTTGTGTTCCCGTACAAGTCTGTGACCGTAGAAACTTTTTGTTTTGCCATTAATTTTAGTACCTTTAATGGCGTCACCATCACTTCTTTTAGCCAAGGTACAAATCATGCTGCGGTTCGGCTGTATTTGGTTTCGAGTACCGGGAATTATTTCTTGGTCTGGCAGTTGTTTTTGATGTTTCGGTGCAGATGTACTTCGGACATCTTTAATATGTTCTTTTTTAAACCGATATTGAGAATTTTCCCGCCGATAAACTTCCCACAAATGGTTAGGATTAATGCAGGTGCGGATATCGCAAGTATGGCAAGCAAAGTCTTCGGGTCTGATTTGCAGATCTAATGAATGTTCTAATACTAAACCATGGACAGTAAACGTTTTCCATCCACCGTTAATGCGAAGCCTTTTATTGGCATAGCCCCAGCTATTTTTTGCTAGACTAGAGATAATACAGCTCATCGGCTGAATCTCGCCAAATATGCCGTAAATTACCTCTACTATGTTATCCTCCATCTGTGCAACTCCTACTTTGTTTAGGTGTTGAATTAGCAGCCTCGCAGTGGTTTCAAGACTGCGAGGTTGCTTTTGGTAGGCCATCATTGCCCGACCAACTTGCTTGTAAATCAGCCAGCAAAACAAGCATTAGACACTTAATTATTGTCTTTCTGCTGTTTCTACTCGGAATCTTTCCACCGATGTCAAAAGGTCGCGAGCAACGCCTACCAAGTTTTGCAAAGCACCCGAAACTCGCTGCGCTTCTTGGGATGTTTCCTGAGCAGTTAATTCCACCGCTTGCATCACACTGGCGACCGCGCGAGCTGTTTCGTTTTGCTCTACAGTGTCGGCAGTAATCGATCGCACTAACACGTCAATTCGATTAGTTACTTGAATGATATCTTCAAGCGATCGCTTCGCCTGTTCTGCCAATCTTGTCCCCTCAATAACCTGCTGCGTCCCTTCTTCCATCGCCGTCATAACCGCGCCGGTTTCGCTTTGAATTTGCATCACGATCTGTTCGATTTCTTTCAAAGACTTAGCCGATCGGTCCGCCAATTGTCGCACCTCGTCTGCCACGATCGCGAAACCCCTGCCCGCTTCCCCAGCTCTCGCCGCCTCAATACTGGCGTTGAGGGCCAACAAATTCGTCCGAGAGGCGATCGTCGCAATTAAAGCCACAATCTTAGAAATTTCTTGAGAAGCTTCGGCCAACCGCTTGACTTTTCTCGTGGTTTCTGCTACCGTTTCTCGAATTTCCAAAATCCCGGCCACGGTTCGCTCCACAGCCTCGCCTCCTTTCAGAGCCGTTGCCGCCGCGCCCCGGGCCACTTCTTCCGCCTCTCTAGCGCTCTCTGCGACCCGCTGAATCGCATCGGTGAGGACTTGCACCGAATTCAGCGTTGCCGCCAGTTCCTCAGCTTGCCGCAGCGCGTCGGAAGACAAATCGCCCGCAAACTTAGCACTATCTGTAGCGCCTTTGCTGACCTCCCGAGCCGCCTGCTTCACCTGATGGACAATTTCGCGCAGATTTTGAATTGTCAAGTTAAACGAGTCAGCAACAGCACCCAAAACGTCTGCGGTCACTTCCGCAGTCACCGTCAAGTCACCCCGGGCCGCTCCTTCCACGTCGTCTAGCAAGCGAATCACTTGGCGCTGCAAGTCTTCTTTTGCCTGTTCCTGCTCGTCAGACTTGCGCCTGGTATCGCTAATCGTGGTTTGGATGACCTTCGCCATGTGGTTGAATTTAGCAGCCATTTTGCCAAATTCATCTTCCGAGTAAACCGTAGCGCGAGCATCCAAAGTTCCTTGAGATACCGCATCGAACTGAGCTTGCAAATTGTCCGACGACTTGCGTACCTGCTTGGCGATCAACTGCCCGATGCCCCAAGAAGTTAAAAAGCTGGTAAAGCCTGCTGCTGCTGTCATTACCCAGCCTGTTTGGCGCAGGTAAACGATCGCCTCGGGTTTGTCTTGCCGCAGAGCTTGATAGGAGGCAATGTTGGTGACGAAAGCCACAGCTACCAGAGAAACCAGTCCCGCCCCGATAGCCGTGTACAACTGTTTTGTAAACAAAGGGGCATTTTCCAAGAAAGCCAGTCCCCCCTGTTCTACTGTTACCGAAGTATCGACCGCTTCTGTTTCGGTGGGAGAAAAATTCGACACAGACGCATCAGCCGGGCCGCTTATGCTAAATATTTCGTCATCCCGAATTGCTGAGCCATCGCTGTTGTCAAAGTCCAGGCTGCTGCCGGTCGTTCCCATCATGCCGCTGGTCGAGTTGCCGAAATTGGTGTTACCTCTAGTCAAGATCGAACTGGTGGCATCTTCTGAGATATCAAAGTCCGGCAAATTCCCCAAATCGTCAAATTCGTCAAATTCGTCTAAAAAGTCGCTGTGTTCTTGAGCGTTCCCAGTTTTTGACGACCAGGCGCTGTCGTTCTTGTCGGACGCCCCGAAAGCTGTCGCTTGTTCGTTTTCGTCGAAAGAGAAAGAATCGCTAAAAGCGTCGTCTTCAAAAGCATCTAACTCGAAGTTGTCTCTAGAGCTAAATGCTGGGGGTTCCGAGTCGCTGTAACCGTTGCTGTTGGCGGAAGATCGATCGACTGAATTAAATTGTCCCCGGCTCGACCTTTGACTTTGAGAGTTAGGGACAGCACCTCCCATCAACAGCGTTTCGTCTTCCGCCAGCGAATAGTTTGATGAGTAGTCCGACCCGTTATTCGGCTGCTTGTTTTGAGGCCGAGAAGACCCGAAACCCGACGAGGGCATCGCCTCGGCAAACGGGTCTTCCTCTTCGGCCAGAGGTGCGTTATTACCGTAATTTTGGCCGCTCTGGGGCGGGGCTTGGAAATCGTAGTCGGAGTTCTCGTCGAATTCGTCTGGCAAATCGAGCCCAGCAAAAGGTTCGCCAAAATTGTCCGAGGGCCCGATGGGGGAGTCTAGTTGGTTCGAGTCGAAGGAATTCCCGGTTTCTGAAGAGGCAAAACTTTGACCGTTGAGCATCTGAGTCGGAGCTTCTGAAAACGAATCTCCTGAGTAAGGTGCGCTTTTCTCAGACACTTTGCTGCTAGACACGTCAGCAGCATCAAACCCTCCATCATCTAAGGCAAAAGGGTCTCCAAAGTCCGAGTCGGCAAACTCGTCTATGTCGTCTAGCGAGTCGGAGGTCTCAGCATAAGCTGCCATTCCGCCGCTGTCGCCACCAAACGGGTTAGAATGTGAGGCTAAATCTGGGACTGAGCCGGCGCCATCGTCGTCTTCTGCTTCCCACCCCAAGCCACTCATGCCCAAGTCTGCCAAGTCCTCGTTTTCCAGGTCGTCTGAGGATTGACTTCTATAGGAAAGGGATGGGGAATTGCCTTGGAAAAGTCCCAAATCCGGGTCTTCTAACCCTTCATCAAGAGATAAGTCTGGGTAGAATTCTAATTCAGTTTCAGCAGACAAAGCCTCGAAATTTTCCGTTTGCAGCTCTCCAGATAAAAATTGGTCTGTGTAGGTAATTCCGTTGTGAGCGTGTTCCACCAAACTCGGGTCGTCACTCAGGCCTAGCACAACTGTGTACTGTTCCCGCGCCACCTCATACTGTTGCAGCCCGTAGCAGTAAATGTGTCCGCACAGCAGGCGAGCGCTGGGGTCTTCGGGAAAATCTTCTACTAATTGATAAACTAGGGCTGCGGCTTCTGAATAATTGCCATCCATGTAGGCCGCTTCTGCCCGTTGGTAGTCCTGCTGAAAGTTGGTACTTGTTGCCATTTGCCGCCCTCTTTGGATTTTAGATTTTAGATTTGAGATTTTTGATTTTTATCTTGAATTGAATGTTTAGATGCGCGCCTCAAGTCGTGTGACTGTTGATGGTTAGACCTCAATCGAAAATCGCAAATCGCAAATCTAAAATCGATTTCACGCTGCCCACCGCGCCGAGCGCAGAATTTTCACTTGATCTAGCAGTCGGAGCACTTTCTGAGCTGGTGCACCTAACATCCATTCTCCCCTCAGAAATGGAATCATGCCGTCTGGTGCATTGTTCTGAGAGTGCAGTTGCTCTACGTCGAGCCAGTCCATCCCCACAATTCGATCGACTGCTAGCCCCAAAATCGTGTCTTGGTCTTCCACAGCCACGATCGGGATTTCGGGTCTATCTGTGTTGAGAGGTGTTTGGTCTCCCAGAAATTGGCCGAGGTCTGCCACCCAAATCACTCGTCCTCTCATATTTAGCGTACCTAAAAGCAAAGAGGAAACGTTGGGGATCGGTGTCATTCGGTCTGGGGAAGGGGATAGTACCTCTCTAATCCCTGTCGCCGGCAGTGCGAACTCGTTCCCCGAAGGAACGTAGAACCGCAGGTGCAGCTCGCCTTCGGGAGTTTCTAGTTCTTGGAATTCCGGAGCCGGATCTACGCCTAGTCCTGGTAATATAAAGTCTGGGCTACCGCTAATCATAATTCTGACACCTGCATTTCTAGCAAATTGTTGAGGTTTCCTGCCAAGAAGAACTCGATGGAAACTTCGATGGTCGAAACTTGACACAGCCAAGCTTGACACAGCCCAGGGGTGAATGGCGCGACTTCCGGAGGTCCTTGGCAATAAATTTGCTCCGTCAATAATTGACTGCCATCAATAAATTCGCGCGACCAATGCTTACAAATTAGCTCAAATCGACTACGAACAATTAATTTGAAACCCCTAAAGCTTCACTTTGTACTCCCACCGCCGTCTCAATTGGTAAAACTCTGGGTAATTTCTGCGATGAATGCTAAACCGATACTCGGATTAGCGAGGAGTTGTTGACATGGCTGGTGTCGCGACAATCATGAACGGAGTCACTTAAGAGTGAGAATTGGACTCTCTGACTTTGTACAGAAATACCTAGCAATAAGTAGCTCTGTACATCAGTTTTTCGGAGCGGCTGCAAGTGGAGAACAAGTATATTATATTTGCACTTTGAGCGTGTTAGACCCACTTGGGCCTAGAAATTGAACAGAGTTTTACCGACGCCCTTATGCCAGCGCGCGGATTAATACATTCTAGTTTATGGTGCGATCGCCAATAGTACCCCCAGCTTTCTCTTTGTGGCGGCCGAGACTCGATTTAACCGCAGGTACAAAAAAGCTCCCATCAAGGCATGGGTGCAAAATTTATTTTTCTTCTAATTGGTCTTCTAGCGAGCGGTCTAATAATCTTTCCGAGAGATTGAGCCGAGGGTAGCCCGGGCCCACATATTTTTCTACCAGCATCAATAACTCGCTTTCACCAAAAGGTTTCGTGTAAAAGTCTGTAGCTCCAGCCATGCGGGCTTTAACGCGATCGATAAATCCGTCGATGCCCGTCAGCATCACGATCGGCGTCTGCCGGAAAGCGCTAGAACTACGCAGCATAGCGCAAATTTCGTAGCCGTCGAGTTCCGGCATGGCGATGTCACACAGAATTAAATCGGGTTTGAGTGGAAACACCAAACTCAGGGCTTGGAGGGGATTGCCGATCGTAGTAGCTTCGTAACCGTGTTCATTTAAAATTGACTCGACTGTTTTGCGAATAGTATTGTCGTCGTCAATACAGACAACTCTAGGAACCTTAGTTTCTGGCGACGACCATTCTTTTTTGTTGTTGGTGGGGGCAACAGAGGGTTCGTAAAATACTTGCACCAATCCCTGCTGCACAAAGGGGTAAATCGCTTTAGCGACAGTGAGCACGTCTCGGTTGAGGTAGCGCGCCATTTGGCGGATCGAAGTGTGCCCGTCGGCCCAGCGTCTGAGAGTATTAAAGGTATTGACAGGCAGCGCGACTCGCAGCTCGGAGGGGTCTGAAATCACCGGGCATTGGTTGGGCGACTGAATGTGAGGGTGAAACTGCTTCCACTGCTGCACCTGTTTGACAATCTTGGCCAGCAGCGAGCTAATTTCTAAGCTGGTCAGTTGAGGAGCCAAAGCTGGGCCCATTTCAAAAGTGAAGGAACCCTGGTGGAGACTGAGTAAGTCAAATAGGGTTTCGTGGATCATGCTCTGGATGATGTTGCGCCCTTGAGCTGGGGTGAGGATGTGGTTTTCTAGCAGGGCCCATAGGTAGCCGTATTCTGGGGCATTGGTAGATGCCATATAGGGAACTTGGATTTTGTCGAGGGCGGTATCTGCTTTGTAGCGGCGCAGGTAGTCGCGCAAGCGAAACAAACTGCCCGCACTCTGGGTAGCGTAAATAATCTGACCGTTGAAGCAGAAGACATACCAGGATTGTCCTGCAAGGGAGCGCAGGGTAGGTTGAGTACCCGTGCTGCTGCCGGTGGAGGTGTAGGCCTCTACGAACAGTTCTCCGGTTCGCTGACCTAACTCAATCAATTGCAGGATGCTGCGGATGTCTATTTCACTCAAATTTCCCTGCATGCAGCTAAAGTATCCTCCTTAAAACCGTTGGCGTCTGAGCTCGGAAAGACTGTGAGCTGGCGAAAAGATTGACTTTAGTTTCCGTCAATAATTTACGCGCTGATGCCGATCTCACAATTGGGAATTGACGAAAGGGCTATACTTGCTGTCGCTCCTCGGCCGGGCTACCAGTCCACAAGCTGAAACCGCGAAACTCGCGGCATTCTCTAAGTGTAGAGTTTCACCTTGTATTCCCACTGTTGCTTAAACTCGTAGAATCCACACCGCACGATTGCACGGGTTCTTCGAGTGTGCAACGCTGGCATTCCCGACTGGTTCAAGTCTTCGATGGCTAAAGTTTTGAAGTTTTTGGCTGAGTATGCCGTCAGTTTATCCAACACATCTTGGCGTAGGTCAACTTCAAAATAGCGAGGATTCTCTGGTTTTACCGCTGCTACCAGCAGCAAGTGCCGAGCGAGGCCCGATGGCAACTTGAGGCTAGTCTGTTGGGTTGGATGAGTTGCGATCAAGGTTTTTTTGGGTTTGCCACAGCCCTAAAATCAGGTGCAGTCAAAATGAACCTTTGTTGGCAATTGTCAGGAAAACCCTCAGTGCCGATCAACCTTTTTGCTCGCCTGCAGCGAGCGTCATAGGCTCGCGTCATTACCCTATTCTAAGGCAGCGCGGCTCAAATCCCTAGTCCGCCGGAGGAGGGCGCCGGCTTGGGGGCAGCGAGGGCTTTTGTGGCGATCGACCCCTAACTAAGTTGTGAAATCAATAGAAAGTTTTTTATCGAAACGCCAGAGACCAGCCCTGGGCTAAGGACATGGGGATTTAGGCCTGGGGCTTAGTTGGTAGGGACTTTTAAGTCTCGTGAAACGATTGTGTTGCTAAAACCAGAGTGGTATAATCGGCACAGAGCAATTCGCCAGAGTAAGAATAATTTTCAAGCCATTGAAATATCCTAGAGGGCGAGCAACCCCGGTAAGGCACTAATCCGATTAATTCGGAATAGTTAAAGGGCAAATAATTGCAGCATAGGTCACGTTCAACCTTAAAAATATGAAGGACTCAGCAAGTATGCGCTCCGGGATAAGTAAAGTTCTTTGAGTCAGTAGAGGGATATTTGAATGTCCCGTTGTCGTCTTAAAGGTGGGCAAGAATCCCCGGCTTTAGATGTGGGGAGGTTCAAGGACTGACCTTTTTCAGGTTTGGCCTATGGCAGTCTCCGCAGTGAGAGCTAGTCTTTAATCAAGCGGCATGGGTACTGCTGTCTCATTCCTCCAGACAACTGGCGGCGGCCGTACTTTATGGAAGTTCTCCCGTGAGAACGTGCTATGCGTGAGTGCTGCTAAAGTTAGAAAAAAATGCTATCCCCCGATTGGGCAAACGATACCAAAAAGTAAGACTTAAGTGGCAAAAAGTTATCCTTACTTGCCTATACTTGTTTACTTTAGGTAAGTTGACTAAAAATCACACGCAGTGTTATCTTTAGTCAAGAACCTTTGGCTTAAGGGGGATAGCCTACTTATGTTGGAATTAGCCGTCTACCCAACAGCGTAGGAAGTAAACACCACTTATCTTTTAGGCCTTTAAGTAACTTAAAGTAAGTTGGGATAGGTTTTACGAAGCAGAGGACTATTAGTGTGCTGTATCTAGCGGAAGTACAAAAACAGAGAAGCGGCTTTGGTCTCGGTGGCGGTAAGGCTGAGCTGAAACTGCTAGCTTGTCAGCGAGGCGAACATAACTGGAGCGCCGTACCAGGCGATGACGCGATCCCAGTTGAGGAAGCTAATAAGTTTAACGACGGCACGCTGGTGCTGGTTGAGTTGAGCGCTAGCAAGCAAGTGCAGCGGATTCAGGAGGCGGCCCGCCAGTTGGTGAGCATTCTGCAAAATTTCTCGCGATTGCAGGATAAGTTTAAGGATAAGGAAGAGGAAATTGAACAGTGGAAGGCTTCTCTGACGTTTTCGAGTCAAGAACTCAATCGCCGGGAAATGGAAATGCAAGCCCGGGAAGAGCAGTTGGCTCAAATGGAAGAGGAGTTGGAGCGACTGGAGGCTCAGCGCTCAGAAATTGAAAATACTCGAGATGAAGCTAACCGACTGCGAGAAGAAGTCGATCGCAGTCGTGTGGAAATTGAGACGGCTTGGGAACAGTTGCGAGGCGAGCAGCAACGGGTGGCCCAGCAGCAGTCTGAGGTTCCGCAGGGGGCAGTAGTTGATGAGCAGCAGACCCAGAGGATTCAGGAGTTGATGCAGAAGCTGGGAGGGGCAATTGCTTCTGCCCAAGGGGTGCGGGAACAACTCAATCAGTCTTTTAGTGCCGTGGGCGCCCAACAGGCAATTCTGGATCAGCACTGGCAGCAGTTGGAGCAAAAACAAAGCATAGCTCAACAGCAACAAGAAGAGGTCGATCAACAAAATCAGAGCCTCCAAAACCGCTGGCAAGAGTGGTACCAATCTCAAGATGCTTTGGCCGGGGCTCGGGCGGAGCTTAAAGGGCAGCAAAGTACCCTCAGCGCTAAGCAGGACCAGGCTCAGTCCGTGTCTTTGCAGGTGCGGGCTGTTGAGGATCTTTACCAGCAAGTTTCCAGGCTCGCATCTGCTTCGGGTGCTGCTGCAGGTACGGAGCAGAAAGTAGATGTGTCAGCTTTGGAGAAGATGCCTGTTGATGAGTTACAGGGGCTGGTGCAACACCTGCAACAGGATTTGGAAAAGGTGTTCCGGTTTGTTAACGATCAAGAGGAAGAGTTAACTCTGCAGCGGGAGACAATCGAGGAACTGCAAGGGAAAATTCAAGCTGCTAGCGAGTACGATCGCATGGCTTTGGAAAATGAAATGGCAGATGAACTCGAAAGTTATCAGATGTTAAACGAAACTCTGGTGGGACAGCGCCTCCGGTTGCAGGAACGGGAAGATGTTTTAAAGCAGCATCAGGCGGTGCTGTGGCGGCGGCTGGGTACTGCTAATGCTCCAAAACAAGAGCGAGGAGATATTGATTTGGGACCGATTGTCGCACAGCTCAATACTCAGCGCCAGCAGCAAAGCCAAGAATTGCAAAGATTGGAAAACGAAATTCAGCAGGTGCGGGAAGGCATATCCCAAATTGAGGCAAATGTCAACCGCCAAAATGGGGAAAGTGAGGCGAAACGCTACGAACTCAAGCAGTTAGAGCAGAATTTGTTCAACCAGAAAGGTGCAGTGGCGCAACTCTGGGGCAGGCTGAATGTTTATCAAGAAATGTTGCAGCCGGTGCAGGACAATTTGAATGCGCTACGGCAAAAGCTGGAAGCGGTGGCGGGGGAACTCGATCGCGTGCAGGAGACGGGAGACGAGCAAGATCGGGTAGTTTCCGAGTTGCGGCAAGTCCTTTCGGGTTTGATAACAGCTTAAAATTTAATATCTAAAATTATCGAAGGGTGTTCGACTCGACCGATCGCTCCTCCAGGAAATGGATCGGTTTGCGATCGGTTGGGCGCTACGATTAAACTGGTTAGTTTTTCTACGCTTTCAAAACTCGGCGCCGAGGGCAATATTTGTTGCAGTAGTTGCCGCATTGCGCGTCGCTGCAAGGCCAGGGGTGCTTCACGCAAAATCGAGCGATTTAACTTCACGGGAAGTTGAAAATTCATCTGCGGGCTGTCTGCAATTGGAGACATTGCTCGCTGTAGCAACTCGCTGGCTGCAAGTTCGAGATATTCTACGTCGGCGCGGAGGAGTTCGGCTGTTTGAGCTAGCGCTTGTTGGGCTTTTGGGTTGAAATGAGTTTCCAAATAAGGCAATAATTCCGATCGAATCCGGTTGCGACTATATTGCAAGTCTTGATTTGTGGAATCTTCCCAAATGGGTAGTTTTTGCTCTTGACAAAATTGACCTGTTTGCGATCGAGTTATTTCGAGCAAGGGACGAACTAAATAGATTTTAGATTTTAGATTTTGGATTTTCGATTGGGAATTTTCATGCAGATTTTCCCATCTAAAATCGGCAGATATTTGGGAGTTGAGATTTTCGCCGGGATTCCCCAATCTAAAATCGGCAATCGGCAATCTAAAATCGAGCAGGGGCCGTGTCCAGGTGAGGGCGGAAAGTCCGTCGGCACCGCTGCCGCGAATCAGGTTGTAGAGGAGTGTTTCGGCGCGATCGCTGGCTGTGTGGCCTGTAACAATGTAGGGGTAGTTGTGGGCGATCGCAATTTCGGTTAAAGCTTGATATCGCCACTCTCTGGCCGCTGCTTCTGTTTTGGGGATGTCCGAGGCTGTTTCCAAATAATAGGATATTCCCCAGTTTCTAGCTAATTGTTCTACATGATTGGCCGAGGCTTCCGAGTCAGAACGCCAACGATGATCGCAGTGAACAATTGCTAGGTTCCACCCCCATTTTGGCTGCAAATCTAGCAGTAATTTAATTAAACACAGAGAATCTTGTCCGCCGGAGACTGCTACTAGCAAGCGCTGATTCGATGGCAATATTTGTCGGTATAGCAGCGTCCTGTGAACTTGAGCGTGCAGGTGCGTCCAATTGGAAGATTCAGCCATGAGAGCAGTTTTTCATTAAGCAAAAATAAGGAAGTTAGACAACGATCAGTGTACGGAATTTAACCGATGGATTTTGAGCAAAGAAGGGGAAGCATCCCCCTCTCCCAATCTCTCAGTCTTTGCCTTCCTAGCTCCACATTCCTATACTTTGGGGGTCGCGGTCTGGATACCTAGAAATAGGAAAATGATTACTTATTTCTGTTGAGTCACATTGATTTAATCGCTCATCTATATCGGTTTGATTTGAGCTATCTACGGCGTAGTTTTGCACGGTGTCTGATCTTTCAGCAGCGGCAGGAAGGGCTTTTTGTTCTTTGATTTCAGGTTCGAGCGGAATGAACTCCAGACGCATTCTAAGTTTTCCTTTTGTCCAGTCTTTGCCAGCACTTAATAGCTCGCAATCCAGACCGTCTGAAAATAATTTTTCGTCTACTAATTTCGCCTGCATAATTGCCATAAATTCGCTGACTTTGAATGTACATTGATACATCAAAGCGCTGGTAGGGGCAGACACAACATCGTCTTCTTGGGGAAATATTGGCGATTCGTCCATATTAATTGTCCTTATTTTAATGAAGGAAGTTCGGCAACGGATTTTGTAACGGATGTAACGGATGTCAGGAAGACAGAAGTTAGAAGCAGGAAGAAGGGCCTTCGGCGAAGCTGAGCGGGTAAAAAAAGGGAAGAAGGAAGATGGAGTTAATTATTAGAATCTCGTTGGTTGAGTAAGGTGGGAATTGCCCACCCTACAACTGGAGATGATATTAATCCCGATTCTTTGACTTATCCTGTTCTTCTTTGGCCCATTGGTGGATCAGGAATTAGAAAAACCAACCGTAGGAATGTAAACCTTTGCCTAACAGATTGACGCCTAGATAGCAAATCCAAACTACCACAAAACCTGTGGCGGCTAAAATTGCTGGGCGTCTTCCCTGCCAGCCACGAGTAATGCGGGCGTGCAGGTAGGCAGCAAATACCAACCAAGTAATTAGCGCCCAAGTTTCTTTCGGGTCCCAACTCCAGTAAGATCCCCAAGCTTCGTTAGCCCAAACCGCACCGGCAATAATGCCAACTGTCAGTAAGGGGAATCCTAAACCGATGATGCGATAGCTAATGTTATCAAGAGTTTCTGCTAGATTCAATCGCTGGGGCGAGAGAAGTTCTGCGGTTTGAGTTGGGGCGGTTGATGAGGTTTGAACGGTGGCTAATTCGAGCACTGCGGTGGTGCCCAAACCGTTATTGTTGGAGTTGAAAGAGGGTTCGCTGAAAGCTAATGCGCTGTCGGCGCTGGTTTCTGCAATTTGAGGTTCGGGGTTTTGAGGGCGTTGGAGGCGGTAGTTGCTGTTGCGGTTGCTGTTGGTGCCGAAGGAACTACCCGTGAGTTCGATTTTTTGGCCGCGGGTGACGATTAAAAAGGCGATCGCCAGTAGCGCTCCTACCATTAAAGTTGAGTAACTGAGCATCATGACGCTAACGTGCATCATCAGCCAGTTGGATTTGAGGGCGGGTACTAGGGGCTCTGCAGATTGCATGGTTTCAGGCAGAGTCAGGGCTGCAAAGGCGGATATTGCCATTGCTACGGGGGATGTGGCTACTCCTACTAAGCGGGAACGACTCATGTTTTCCGCGACTAGGTGGATGGCGGTGATTCCCCAAACTAGGAAAAATAGGGATTCGTAGAGATTGCTTAAGGGGAAGTAGCCGGCTTCTATCCATCGAGAACCGAGTAAAGCGGCGATGGATAGGTTGGCGACGGCCATTCCTGCGGTGCCTAGGGCCCCCAGGTAGGGAATGCCGGGGAATGCTGCGCCAACCCAGTAAATGAGCATTGTGGAGAACAAAACGGCAAAGGAGATGTTGTCCAGCCAGTTCTGGAGTACGACCAGATCCATAAAAATTACTCCGGTAGTGTTTTTACTTATTTTTGCTAACTAGATCGATCGTACTGGGGTTGGGCAGTTTTGGGTTTGGGATTTTGAATTTTTGTGGCAATTATGAGTGGTTGGGGGTTGTTGAGGTGCGAGTGGGCGATCACGCGGACGCATCAAACAAGCTACTATTGACCCACCAGACGAGTGTCACCCCCGTCAAGTCACGCTTGTTGATTCTGGCTGACGGCTTGAGGTTGGACGAGTTGAAAGTAAGGAAACACGGAATGCTGATGGGCGAAATTCGATCGCCCATTAACAAAATTAGGACTTACGCACGGGGGGCCAGAAACCGGGTTTTTTTAGAAAAATCCTTCGTTCGTACTCGAAGATTAAGTAAAAAACCCGGTTTCTTTGTCGGGAGTGCGTCTAGGACTGAAAATATAGGATATTTTTTGATCTGGGGCTATCGGGAATCCTTTAGAATTGATTGAGCTGATTACCCATTTGCTGTTTTTGCAACCAGCAAAAAAACGGAAGCCCCGGACAATGGTTGTGGATATTCCCCAAATTTTAGACTAAAGCTTAACCTCCCAGATTTATCAAGGCGAGTCAATTCTAAAATCTAAAATCTAAAATCTAAAATCTAAAATCGACTGACGGTTCGAGCAGTTGCATAGGTTAGAGGAGATGTTGGGTTAATGCGTCGAGATTCAATATTTTACAAGTTATTTCAAGAAGCTCCGACGCTGCTGTTTGAGCTATTGGAAGAGTCACCATCGAATGCGGAACAGTATCGATTTGACTCCGTTGCTGTGAAGGAACCGAAGTTTGAAATTGATGGGGTGTTTTTGCCGCCGGATGCTGAGCCTGGAGTTGTATATTTCTGTGAGGTGCAGTTTCAGCGGGATGAATTGCTTTATGAGCGATTGTTTGGTGAGTCGTTTTTGTATTTTTATCGCAACCGTCAGCGATTTACAGATTGGGAAGCGGTGGTAATTTATCCGAGTCGATCGACTGAACAATCAGAAACGCATCCGTATCGATCGCTCTTGAACTGCAATCAGGTGCATCGGGTATATTTGGATGAGTTGGGGGAGATTGAACAGTTGCCGCTGGGGGTGGCGCTGATGGCTTTGACGACGATCGACGAAGCGAGTACGCCCGAAGCGGCGCGATTGTTGCTGGCGCGATCGCAGCGGGAGGAATCTGAGGCAGCGAGTCGCGCCATAATAGAGATGCTGACGACAATACTGGTTTACAAGTTTACAAATCTGAACCGAAGGGAGGCAGAGGCGATGTTAGGGATTACGCTTGAGGAAACTCGGTTTTATCGGGAAGCTAAGGAAGAAGGCATCGAAGAAGGCATCGAACAAGGCATTGAACAAGGCATTGTGCAAGGTCGCGAACAAGAAGGAAGAGCCTTGATTTTACGTCAGTTAAATCGCCGTCTGTTAAATCGGCGAGTTGGAACATTACCGGAATCTATCACCACTAGAATTGCTGATTTGTCGATCGAGCAAATTGAAACTCTAGCAGAGGAATTGTTAGATTTTCAGTCGATCGAGGATTTAGAGGTTTGGCTGGAGAATTTGCCGCAGGGAGAGTGAAACGAGGTTAGGAATTGCACTTGAGGGGGCGATCGCGCCATTTACGCGCACAAACACATCAAACCTACTCCCCCTCTACTTCCTGGGTTTTGGGTTTTTTTTGGTGCATCCGCCGTTGCTGAGAGGATATTAAGGGTGCGATCGGGGATGATTCCGGCGGATTAGAAGCGGATTGATGATGGTGGAAGATGTTTTGGGCGATCGTACTTTTCTGATATTCGTAAACTACTTTTGGAAACTTTGAAAAACAGCCATTAGTTTTTGCCCTTTAGCTTCTACAGTTGAAGTGTCCTCTCTAATAAAAGCTTTTTCACCCACGAATGAAACCTCTTTTTGGGATGGGATATTTATTCTAATCACAGAACATCCCTTGTAGCATATAGTATCAATTTTCGTCAGAACCTGAGTTTTTAAGGGGTCTGTCAAAGCAGATTTTTTAATGGCATTAATTAATATCCCAACATGATCCTCTAGTGTTTTACCTAAAAACTTAGCTTCTCTATCAATTCCTACAACATATCTATCATTGATTTCAATAGGATTAATCTCATCTAATTTTTTAATTTTTTCTGCATCTTCCTTTTTGTCAGCTACTCCAATGAAAATATATCCATCTGTATCGGGATCGGAGTTGGCAATTCCGCAAATTGTCTCAACAAGTCTCTGGGGTAAACCATCATTTAGTTTTCTACTTGTTGGTGACAGATCGAGGAAACCTTGCTTGCACTCGTACTTAGCAGTTTCTATACGAGAACGAAGTAAGGAATTTTTGAATGTTTGTATCAACTCAGCACCTTGTCCTAGAGTGGATTTATCTTTTTTGGCGAAGTAGTCTTGTATTAGTCCCTTAGTTTGATTAATATTTTTAATACGATCCGTTATCGCTGCATATCGCTTGCTTAGCTGTAACTTCTGCTGAAGCTTTTTGAGTGCTTGCATAATCTTTTGAGGGTTGGCAGGTCGAAGTTCTGAATCAATTATTAATTCAAAAAATGCCATGAATATTGTATAGAAAGCCTGCGGTATTGGATTATTAATGCCTGGGTTTACGATATTTTGTAAACACTTACTATCTGAGCTATATGTTTCAATAGTTCCTCCCAGAAGGGAGAAGGTTTTTACAATGTCTTCTTCTAGTTTTTTGAAGCCATACGTTGCAAGACTATTCTCTATTAACTGGAATTCGTTGCTCTCTTCATCATACAGACTATCTAGCCTCTCTCTGCTTCTTTTTAGAGGTTGATTAAGTAATATCGATGCTGCAATATCTGCTATCATATCTTCATCTTTACTATCACGCAGGTCAGCTATACTAAGAATTCCTTGCTTGCACCACAAAGTGTCTTCTGCTTGAATCCCATAACCTTGATTATTCTGTTTGGAATCAATACTAACCTGGGGCATATCAAATAAGCGAAGCGTTTTCCGAGTATCATCCCCCCGCAACTGCATAGCAATTGTACGAACCACTTCTGCGAATGATGTCGTTACACCTGCTTGTCGTCTCTCTTGGTTGCTTAAATGCTTACCACCGGAATTTATTCGGCCAAAAACCTCTGTTATGTCGCTTTCATCCATTGCAGTGTAAATGGTTACTGCAAGCTGATAATCTAAAATATCTGCACATTCTTTTCTATCTAATTTATCTAAACTTTCTTCAAATTCAAATACCTTGTCATCAGCTAATTGTTTGGCATAGGAGAACTCGTTAAGATCGAAATACCTGCCCTTAAATGCAAATAAATTTTCAATGAAACCACAAATAGCATTAAGTCGCTGCATACCATCTATGATCTCATACTTTCCACTTCCATGAACTTGAGGACGTTCAGCTAGTAGAATCAAAGGGATTGGATATCCCTTTAAAAGGCTTCCAATCAGTTTTTCTTTTTCGTCAACTGACCAAATTAATTTTCTTTGATACTTTCTGTTTACCAATAAGTTACCTGACCGATAAAGCCGATAAGCCTCAGTGACTGTCATGCCGCGTGGAACAATGCTCATACTCCCGCTCCCGATAAGTCAAGATTTTTATAATACTATATAACTGTCGCTCGAAGATTATGCGACAGTTATAGCGCAAATTTGCTAACAGCCGATCGCCCGCAAAGTCAAACAGTCGATCGACTAAAACAAACCTCATTACCAAGGATTGCCAATCATTCTAAAAGCAGACCAATAATAAGGATGAGAGAAATTCTGACTCCCCACGTTTGCCAATTCCGGAGGTAGCGGCAGATTGCCACCAGAAGTGTGCAGCATCCCCCCTTCAATTCGCACCTCTTGGCGCAACATCGCTAATTGCGCTTGCCGCAGTGCTTCTGCTTTAATCGGAGCAGTTTTTAACTGCGCGTAAAACTCCGACATCAATCCCAAACTGCCCTCGTCGCTGACATACCAGAGAGTCGCCATGGCCGATTTAACCCCGGCTTGCACGGCTAACCCGCCAAAGCCCAACTCGGCTTCTCGATCGCCCACAGCAGTCCTGCAAGCACTCAAAACTAACATTTCAACTTGCGGGCTGTGCCAATTCATTTGCCGCAACTGATCCAAACGCAATTTAGTATCCCACAACTGAATAAAGGATTCACTGGGATCTCCCGATCGAAATTCGGCGTGAGTAGCCAAGTGAATCATCCCAAAAGGCTGCTGCTGGCGCTGCGATTTCAAATTGGTTAGGGTGAAAGCTTCATTCAAGAAAGACTTACCCGGCCACTGCTGCGGCGTGATTGTCGATACTTCTATTTCCACCGCAGGTAAAGGACTCATATCTGGAAATTGCGACGCCCCCATTGCCAGAACTTGGGTATTTTTGAAATTGGCGGCGCTGGTATCTGTCAAAGTCAGACTCGGCATCGCTCCAAGACTGTAACGCTCTACCAGAAAGCCTTTGCCGTCGTGCAGGGCGCCCATCGGTATCGATCGCAACCCTATATCTGAGATAAAAGATAAATTCTCAATGCCTTTGGCTTGCAGTTCTGCTTCGAGCGGCGCTACCATCCACTGGTAGAGTTGCTGAGCCAAGGGCAAATAACTTTTAGTGTTGCGCTTTACCGGATTAGTCAGTTCATCGCGAAATTTCCGAACAGCTTCCATTACCTGGGCGCGAGAGGTTCCAGGGATGCGCTGGCGAACGGGCACGCCTTCCGGGGTAATCACCATCATTTCCAGTTCGTCAGAGGCTTGAATTTGCTGTTCTACACGCAAGATGGACGAACTGCTGTAGGGCCGATCGACTGTAGAGCCCCTGGGTACAAAGCTGATATAAATGAGAGCTGGTTTGATGCCTGTGGCTTGTTGGACACTGCGAAGGGTATTTTGGGCATCTTCTAGGGTGGCGATCGCATTTGTTGATGGCAAATTTAGGTAATCGGCAAACTCCCTGGTAAATCTCTCCTCCACGGGAAAAATAACGGCATCGACGTTAGTTGGCAAATTGGAAGCGTCAAGATTCGCAGACGCGGGAGGTGAAATGCGCTGTTGCAAGGAATTAGATATCTGGTTTTGCTCTTGCAAGCTGGGAGAAAATAAACGATTTGTGCTGGGTGGCTGGTTGGCTGCGAGCTCCGGTGTCGGTATCGGTGCGAGATTTATGGGCGCAGCAGCAGGCGCAACCACTGGATTTTGAGTAATGGTCGGTGCTGGTGGCAAATTTGAGGCTGGCGCTGGGTTTTGAGTAATGGTCGGTGCTGGTGGCAAATTTGAGACTGGCGCTGGGTTTTGAGTAATGGTCGGTGCTGGTGGCAAATTTGAGACTGGCGCTGGGTTTTGAGTAATTGTTGGTGCTGGTGGCAAATTTGAGACTGGCGCTGGATTTTGAGTAATTGTTGGTGCTGGTGGCAAATTTGGGACTGGCGCTGGATTTTGAGTAATTGTTGGTGCTGGTGGCAAATTTGAGACCGGCGCTGGATTTTGAGTAATTGTTGGTGCTGGTGGCAAATTTGAGACCGGCGCTGGCGTCGGCGTTAATGTTTGTGCTGGTGCTGGCGCGGGTGCTGGCGCTGGTTCCGGTGCTGGTGCTGGTGCTGGTTCCGGTGCTGGTGCTGGTGCTGGTGCTGGTTCCGGTGCTGGTGCTGGTGCTGGCGCGGGCGCTGGTTCCGGTGCTGGTGCTGGTTCCGGTGCTGGTGCTGGCGCTGGTGCTGGTTCCGGCGTTAGTGTTTGTAAAGGTGCAGGTGCGGGCGCTGGTTCCGGTGCGGGTGTTGGCGCTGGTGTTGGCGCTGGTTCCGGTGCGGGTGTTGGCGCTGGTGTTGGCGCTGGTGCTGGTGCTGGTGTTGGCGCGGGTGTTGGCGCTGGTGCTGGTGCTGGTGTTGGTGCTGGTGTTGGTGCTGGTGTTGGTGCTGGTGTTGGTGCTGGTGTTGGTGCGGGCGCGGGTGTTGGTGCTGGTGTTGGTGCTGGTGTTGGTGCTGGTGTTGGTGCTGGTGTTGGTGCGGGTGTTGGTGCTGGTGTTGGTGCTGGTGTTGGTGCTGGTTCCGGTGCGGGTGTTGGCGCTGGTGTTGGCGCTGGTGCTGGTGTTGGCGCGGGTGTTGGTGCGGGCGCTGGTGTCGGTGCTGGTGTTGGTGCGGGTGTTGGTGCGGGTGTTGGTGCTGGCGATACTGAAGAAGCCGTAATGTTAATTTGGGTCGGCTGTACTATCTGAGGCTCGGGGCTGAAATAACTTCCCTGTGTAATGACATTTTCCTTCTTTGGACCCCCAGTGGCAATGCTGCCAGCAGTACCGTTGAGTTTGTTATAGTCGGGCCCGATACTGAAAAGAGTGTTCGAGGCTTCCCCGCCGTGGCGAATGGTGATATCTCCACCATTGGCGCTACCAGTCGTGGATGCGGAAATGCTGCAAGCTTGCGACAAGCAGTTGTTATCGTTTGTGAAAGTGCCTGTAGCTCGGAAATTACCGCCGGCTGTAATGTCAATCTCTCCTCCGCCTGTTCGGCCTTCGGTGTTGATATGGGTTACTTCGATGTCGTCGCGGGCGTTGAGAGTGACTGCGCCTCCTTGTTTTTCTTCGGAGTTGGCGTCTATGAACCCTGTTTGAATGCTGCTTGAGGGTGCTGCAATAATAACGTTTCCGGCGTTGCTGGTTTTGTCGATCGAGCTTGCGTTGATATTGCCTGTTTCTACTTTTCCTGTACGGCTGGTGACGGTGATGTTACCGCCTGCGGTGGTGTCAGAGTGGGAGTCGAGATCCGCAGTGCTAATGTCGCCACTAGCTTCTAGGGCGATTGGGCCACCTTGGGAACTTGTCAGGTTTCCGCTGGCTGCAATGGTGTTGGCTGCTTGAATGTCGATCGCCTGAGCGTTTGCATCTTTTAGTGCCACGTCCCCCGCAGCTATTGCTCGGTTAGAGGCCGTGAGTACCACTTCACCGCTGGCATTGACGCTGATGCCTGTAGCGTTTGTTTCACCGATGCCTGTGAGCAGTTCGGGCAAGGATGCGATCGAGAATGTCGAAGCTGTGCTGGATTTTTCTGTGGTGCTCGTCGCTGAGGGCGGCTCGATTTCCAAACTCAGCAAATTGCCTCGCTGGCTGACGCGCACTAAATTTGTCCCGGAGACTGATGCTACGGTAATTTGACCGTCTGGGGCAGAAAGGCTGCCTGTGCTGACAACGCTACCGCCGAGCAAGGTTAAGTTCTGTCCTGACTTGACTGCTAAGTCTGCGGTGCTGATAATTGCCCCTGCCTGATCGGCCCCAAAAGAAAAGGAATTGGGCGCGCCTGTCAGAGATGTGTAAGTGCTACTACCGACAGCGTTAAACGAGTTAGAACCAAATCCAATAGCGGTGGCGGTGGTTGCTGTGAAAGAAGCCGGCACGTTTAAGCTGGCACTGTTGCCAAATATGATGCCGGATGGATTCATCAGAAACAAGTTAGAATTGCCGCCGGTTACTTGAATTAAGCCGTTAATAATCGACGGGTTTCCGCCACCTATGCCCGCTAAAATGTTGCGAATGTTGGGGTTTGATATAAAGTTGGCAATCTGATTTTCCGACAAGCCGAATTCTGTAAAGCTGTGGAAAAGATTTTGTTTATCGCTCGATAATTGTCCGCCTTCAATGTCGAAGCGAGTTGGCTGCCCAGGAGTTCCATTTTGGGGTACCGGAGTGACTGTTGTGTTCGTTCCTTCCGCCGCTGGAACAATGGTTTGACCTTCGGCTTTTGCTTGCAAAAAGTAAAGATTTATTAAGATAATTGGCAGAGAAACTGCCAGTTTGCTTATTCTTTTTTTCGACAGGAATTTAGCCTTTATTTGAATATTTTTGGCGGTTTCCATAGGTTTTTAATGGGTAAAATATATACACAGAAATTAGGTAAATAAACCTAGTTTCTCTGAAAAATTGGAGTTAAAGGCTGTATATTTATGAAGCTAGCGGGTTTCGGACTGCAAGTGCGTTCCAGACTCACTTTCCCGACTCACTGAGGAAAATTTCCCTGTAAAATTTGCCTCTGCATTTGCAATTCCCCGAGCGTATCTTCTCCACAATCTAAATATAACTCGCAATGCCTAGAAGCTGTATCTTCCGGATGACATATAAAAAAGCTGGCTTTCCTAGACGCACTCCGACCCCTAAAAACCGTTTTTTTTACATTAGTGAGAGTTTGAAGGAAGTATGGCTGTTTAAAAAATCGGCTTCTGCGCCCAGAACTGACCGGGAAAAATCCACGTAAAAAAATTTTCCTTTCCTTTTATAAAAAAGAACAAAAAAAGCCGGCTCTACAATTGCCGACCCTTAAAATTCTGACAAAAATAAGAAGTCCTGGACGCAACGCGTACATAAAGTGTAGGGTGCGTCAGAAACGGTCGATTGCTTCTTCATTCCTGGACGCAGAAACCCTGTTTTTTTACGAAAACACTTCGTTGCAGCCCAAGGCTTAAAAAACTCGGTTTCTTTGGTAGTCGTGGACGCCAAGCTGCATAGAAACCGGGTTTGTTAACGAAAATAATTCGTTGCAGCCTGCAGAAACGATAAAAAAACCCGGTTTCTTTAGTCTGTATCCGTAAGTCCTGTCCTTGCTTCTTCCTTGTTCCTTCTGGCGGCTGCCTTTCGGTTTTAATCTGTCGCCCTGTTGCTGTTTAATGGGGTGTCCAGGCGGATTTGTTGAATGATTTAAGAGTTAGTTGGGAGAAGTTTGGACGGTGGGCGAGGGACTGGGTGAAGCAGGGCGCGGTGAAGCAGGGCGCGGTGAAGCAAGGCCCGGTGAAGGAGTGGATTGGTTGGATTTTTTGAGACCGACAAAAGCGTCGTAACGGGTGGTACGATCGCCAATGACGGCCGCTGTAACGCCGATCGACCGCGTGGCGTCTATCCACATTTTTTGGTTGGGAGGAAACTCCGGCAAAGCTAGGTTTTTCGGGTTAAACGCACTCTCGATGTCGATGAAGAAATTGCCGTTGTGGGGTTTAAGTTGCGATCGTACAGTTTTCTGGAACAGTTCGCTGCTTAAAAGCGGACTTTTCGGTTCCGGAACGATCGCATCAACTATGGGAGCTCCTACTGTCATAAACGCTACATCGTTCATCCAACCGCGAGTTACCGTAATCCCTCCAAACGGCGATGTCCATTTAATCGCCGGTTTGCCGCCGACTTGAATTTCCTCAACTCTAAACCCTTTCATTTTCATCGTTTCATCAAGCTGTTTCAGGGATTTGTTGGCAGCGCCCCGGTTGTTTGTTTCCACCATAAATACAAATCCGGCAGCAAATTTGTCTCTGGGATTCTGGGCGGGCGCTGGTATTAATGATAGAGAAAATTCTCCCGCCATCCAGTTCATCAAGTCTTTATCTAAATCCATGCCGGTAGTGGATTTTAAACCTGTGCGTAAAACTTGGGGATTAATCGGGGAAATCGGGTTTGCCTCGGCTCCCACTACGTAGTCTTGCCACAAACGCTGCAAGTTGCCACCGGATACCATCATTATTGTATTGCTTGGCAGGCGGTTAACCATTTTTAGAGCATTGTTTTCTACTGCTATCCTTCTGGTAGAATCTGGTTTCAGCCAAGAGACTGATTTGAATCCAATTCCTTCTGCTTCCAGCGTCGCTGTGGTGGCAAATCCCTGATTTTGTTGCAGTTTTTCGAGGTTTTCTGGCGAAATTTCACGGGCTGAGTTGGTGGCGGCATAGGCGGCGGCAACGGGCATATTGACGTAAATTTGACCGAAGGCGCCCGGACTTTTTATTTTGTCTATGGCGTCTGCATAGCCAGGGGTTTTTGCTAGGGAAGGTTCGCCTCTGTAGGTGTCGATTATTCTGTCTGTAGCGCTAGGATCTGTGGTGACTGCTAGATAGTTGGTGCCCAATACCGCGACGGAAAAATTGCGATCGGGTACGCCTTGAGTTTCTGTGACTTGCACGCCTTTATAATTACGCTCAACTATTTTTCCTTGGCTGAGAGGCCTGGGTTTTGTTAATAATTCTTTGGCTTTGAGCGGGTTGGCAATTGGCAGGATAATTGCCACTGACTGTTGAATTGGCGGAGATGGGGGCGTATTGGGTGGGGGCGGGGGGGCTGGTATAGCTATTTTGTTGCGGAGAAAAGCCACCATTGCTGTGTTACCCACCCAGGGTTGAATGTCTTGCTGGTAGGCGTAGCCGTTGCTTGTGAGGAGGCGATCGCGCATTTCGCTTAAAAACCTCTCAAACGAAGCTTTTGACTCGGGCGTGCCAAACTCTCGCAGTCTATTCCACTGCGATTGATCGGTGCTGATGGATAGGGCCATCATCGTATCTTGCGGGACAACGGTTGCCCCCGCCGGCAAATCTTTGGCGGGCCCACGGGAGAGGATGAGGTAGTAGGTGACAAAGCCTAAACCGATCAGAAGTGTGGCGGCTCCGATCGTAAACAGCAGGGAAGATTTATCTTTCTTAAACATTATTCGTAAGGTTCGGGTGCTCGCAACATCATAAATTATATTGGCGATTGGGCATGGGGGATTGGGCATGGGGCATGGGGCATTGGTAATTTGTTGTTTTTTATTTGTTATTAGAAAAACTACTAACCAGTAACCACTAACCACTATAGTCCTAGACGCAGAAACCCTTTTTTTACTAAATACTGGATTTGAGCGTTGAATCCTGGTAAAAAACCTGGTTTCTTTGGAATTTACGCATAAGCCCTACACTAACTACTCCCGATGCCCAATTCCCGATGCGCGATGCTTTTAAGCCCGATGCCCAATTCCCCATTCCCTGATGTTAGTTTCTGGCCTTAAAGTCTTTAAAGATAGTTTGAAACGAGTACATCAGCCGGTGGACATCGTTTGTTGCTCTAGGAAAAATGTTTAGTTCCCATTTTTTGCGAGCGGTAGTTAGGAGTTTTGCTACGGATTGGGAGTAACTGTTAGAAATAAAATAGCTGCCGCCTTCGTAGCGAATATCTGACGCTAAGCCGATAAAAGCACCAGCCATTTCTAGTTTAAGTTCTGAGGTGCTGTGTTCGGATTTTACTGCTAAAATCACCTGCGAGTGGCGGGGTTCGCGGTTGAGCAAGCGGCAGATATTCGCTTCTTTTTGGTACAAAATTAAAACGTTGCAATTGTGGAGAACTCCGGCTCTACCTTGGATTTTTACTCCTAGGTGAACTTCCAGGGGTGGTTTGTCGGGAAATTCCACAACAGCATGAGTGTATGGATGTGCAGTTCCGTGGATTTTTCCCGCCGTTTTTCTAAATGTTAAATATTTCGGTGTTTCGTCGTCTAAAACATTGTTGTAATAAATAATACCGCCTTCATTAGCAACTGCTTTTAGCAGAATAGTGAATAGGTAAGTGTCAAAAATTCTGGATTGTTCTGCTGCTGTATTAAACTCGGGATCGATCGAGCTTTTTAATTTGCTTTTAATTTCGGAATTGATGGCGTAGTTGCTGGGCCCGGAGGGCAGTTTTTCCAGCAAGTGCTTGAGGGCGATCGCCTGTTTGTGGCGGGGGCCTGTGACGCTGGAGGTAAACTCAATTGTTTTGGCAGTTTCGCCACCTGAATTGGCAAAGGTAATTTTTGTGCCGAGGGGAGAGGTTTCTGATTCTACTTTCAAGAAATAAGCAATTTCGTCTTCCATTTCGGAAGTGTTGACCGTCGCTTGTTCGACAGCATTAATTAACAGCAAAAGTTGTTCTTTTGCGGTATAATCTTCTATCTTGAGCAGGGGTGTTTTTCTTTTGAGCGATCGCTCTTCAATTACTTTGCCTATCTCTACAGTATCCGCTACTTGTTGAACTACCCAACCTAAATTAAACTCATTCAGAATTGCCGCCAGTTCCTGATAGAGTTTGGCGTACTCGATCTCGTCCATAATTGTTTCTGCGCTGCACACTATTCTGATTATACAAGGTGATTTGATTTTTTGGTCAATGGCTGGTCAGCAACTAGGCAGATTGGCTGTGATGGCGGAGTATCGAAGTGTTTGAGTGTCCGAGTGGGGAAAATCTTTCTCTTCCCCGAATATCCATCCGTCACATCCCTTAAATCCCGGACATTGCTGGTTGCCGAACTTGCTGCTGCTTGAGAGAGACAATTGGGAGTAAGCTATTCTACGACATTTGTAGCGATCGAACTATGGCAACTATCAACGACAACTACCTCAAACTCAAAGCCGGCTACCTGTTTCCCGAAATTGGGCGCAGGGTGAAAGCTTATGCGGAGGCGAATCCCGAAGCGCCCATCATCCGGCTGGGGATTGGCGACGTGACTGAACCGCTACCGGAAGCTTGCCGGCAAGCGATGGTGAAGGCGGTGGAAGATATGGGTTCGCGGGATACCTTTAAAGGATACGGCCCAGAACAAGGTTATGAGTGGCTGCGGGAGAAAATTGCCGAGAACGATTTTAAGTCGCGGGGATGCGATGTTGATGCTTCGGAAATCTTTATTTCTGATGGTTCTAAGTGCGATTGCGGCAATATTCTCGATATCTTTGGCAACAATAATACGATCGCAGTTACAGATCCAGTTTATCCGGTGTATGTAGACACTAACGTGATGGCCGGACACACGGGAGATGCGAACGAAAATGGCGAATACGGCGGCTTAGTTTACCTGCCAATTACAGCGGAAAACAATTTTACTGCCCAAATTCCCACCGACAAAAAAGTCGATTTAATTTACTTGTGTTTCCCGAATAACCCGACGGGGGCAACTGCAACCAAGGAACACTTGCAAGCTTGGGTAAATTATGCTAAAGCTAATGGTTCGATTATTTTCTTCGATGCGGCTTACGAAGCGTATATTACCGATCCGAGTTTACCGCATTCTATCTACGAAATTGAGGGTGCGCGGGATTGTGCGATCGAATTTCGTTCTTTTTCCAAAAATGCTGGTTTTACGGGTACTCGCTGCGCGCTAACAGTTGTACCGAAGACTTTGACTGGAAAAGCAGCAGACGGTTCCGATGTCGAAATTTGGAAGTTGTGGAACCGCCGCCAATCTACTAAGTTTAACGGAGTTTCTTACATCGTGCAGCGCGGTGCTGAGGCGGTTTATTCAGAAGCTGGCAAGGCACAAATTCAGGCATTAGTCAATTTTTACATGGAAAATGCTGCGATTATTCGCGAGAAATTGACAGCGGCGGGAATCGAGGTTTTTGGTGGCGAAAATGCACCTTATGTGTGGGTAAAAACGCCTCACGGTTTGTCGAGTTGGGATTTCTTTCAAAAGTTGCTGGAAACTTGCAATGTGGTGGGAACTCCGGGTTCTGGTTTTGGTGCGGCGGGTGAGGGTTATTTCCGCATTTCGGCGTTTAACAGCCGGGAGAATGTGGAGGAGGCGATGAGACGAATTGTGGAGAAGTTTAAGGTTTAATCTCCTCTCCTGTGTAAACCGAAAGGCGGCCAGCCCGCCAGGGAATGAATTCCCTGGCTAATAGCGAAAGTCCTCTGAAGAGGACTAATGAGTTCTTCAGTCCTCTTCAGAGGACTTTAGCTTTGAGACAGGGGTTGAAACCCCTGGCGGACTGCCGGAATCAGCGAAAAAACATTAATTTAATATGTTGTGGAACAGGCGGGAAAGCCTGTTCTTGAAAATAGTTAAAGATGTGAGTTATAATCTAACTCAGACAACTTTATTCAGAGCGTGAAAAAGCAATGCCCTATAGCGAATTTACCCTCCAAAGAGTCAAACAAGACTTTCAGCTCACCCTAATAGAAGTACCTAATTTTATTGTTTCTGCGCCCCCGATTCAGCCGAGTCCAGCCCTAGCTGAGTTCATCTAAAAACGCTTACCTCTAGCCCTAGCATTGAATACGAAAAAAGCTCGTTCAGAAATGATTATCGGTCCAATTTTTCTATAATTAAAATATATTTTTCAACAGCAAATCAGTCTGTTTTCTGGTAATGAATTTACTGTAGATCGATCGGTGGGACTTAACGGTGTCTGTGACTTTCTGATCGGCAAATCGCCTGAACAACTTTTTATCGAAGCTCCTGCTATGATTGTGGTGGAAGCTAAAAAAGAAGACATTAACGGCGGACTTGGACAATGTGTTGCTGAAATGATTGCGGCTCAGCGTTTCAATGAGAAAAACGGCTATTTTGTAAACAAGCTCTATGGTTGCGTTACGACCGGGAACTTGTGGAAATTTATCAAATTAGAAGAGCAAAGAGTTACCATTGGTTTGAGAGAATACTCATTGCCGCCGGTTGCCGAAATTTTGGGAATTTTAGTGAGCTTTATTATCTAGTAATTTTGAGTAGATTAACTTTCACAATTTTTGGTTGAAAATTTAAAGCACCTCAATTATAATATTCCATTTTCTTTCCATCAGCATCGCTAGGAAAACCAAATTGGTCTGGTAATTCAGCAGAGGTAATTTGCAGAATCTCTAGCAACTTCTTGTATTGAACAGGCGTTAGCTTCGGTACCGATCGCCCGGATTCCCAGTTGCTTACCGTCATTTCCGTAACTCCAAGTGCTTTTCCTAGCTGTTTTTGAGTCATAAACCGCTTAACTCGGAGTCTCTTTAGTGGCGATCGCTCGGATTTTTTAAACATTTCCATAAGCTAATTGACCCTGACCGTAAATTGATTTACGCTTACCCTAAATTGATTTACTCTTACCCTAAATTGATTTGCTCTAGGCAAATACAGAAACATCAGATAGTATTGTTTTAACAAATTGTGCTTTACGGGAATAGCAGTCTTTTCTTTTATTAGAAATTGTACGCGGTTTTACCTTACCAAGCATTAAACCTATCCAAAATTATTAGTCAAAGCTATGTTGCAAGATTCATCATCGAACCAAACATCGCCCAATGTTTTAACCAACCAAACCTTTGAGGGCGATCGCGAAGCAGTTCGTCACGTCATCATCGGTTCGCCGCTAGGGGTACGCCGAACTATCCACCAACTGCACGCATTGCGCTACGAGGAAGCTGTCCGTTGGACTCATCCGATCGCCATTCCCGACAATCGCATCATTATTACACCCGATCAGGGAGAAATCATGAGTCTGTTAGTCAAATTAATCCGGCTGCAATGAAGTCATAAATGTGCGATCGATGTTTCTAGAATTGAGTCAAAAGTGCGATCGCGAATCTCTTCTCGTTGCCCGTGCTAAACTCAACAGATATATCCAAAAACTCTTGTGGGGTAGGCATCCTGCCTGCCCTTGGCACAACCTTAACAACTAGCTCGCAATTCAGCTTATGATTGTTATCACCCCCGTGCTCAAACCTGTTAGCCAGATCGAGCTTACTCCCGGTAGTGTCGTAACTATTCCAAATGTAACTTGGCTGGAATTCGAGTCGATTTTGCAGGAATTAGGGGAAAAGCGAAGAACTAGAATTGCCTACAGCAAGAGTACCTTAGAAATCATGGTTCCCTTACTAGATCGGGAAATTCCGAAAGATTTAATTTCCGATATTGTAAAAATTTTACTCAAGTCAGCGGGCAGAAGATATGAACCCTTTGGTTCTACTACTTTCAAACGGGAAGGTGCAGCAGGAGTTGAACCTGATGCTTGCTTTTATATTCTAAATTATCAGCGGATGATTGGCCGCCGCCGACTTTTACCGGACGATCCGCCGCCCGATTTAGCAATTGAGACGGATGTTACTTCTAAAACTAAGATCGATGCCTATAAAATTATTGGAGTTCCAGAAGTATGGGTTTATGACAGCGGCAGACTTCGCATTTATTTGCTGCAAAATGGAGAGTATGTAGAATCCGATATGAGTCCGAATTTTCCAGAAATCGCGATCGCCCAACTGATTCCTGCTACAGTGGAACGTGCTTGGCAGGTTGGAAATTTGCAAGCGCTAGAAGAATTTGAAAGTGCGATCGGCTAAACTCGTAGCAGACGTTACGCACTTCGGACTTCGCATCCAAAAGATCACACACTTACTGCCAAATTGTCAACCCCTAAAGGTCGATAAATTGTATCTCTTTGCTGATAACTGCGCCCCAAAGAACTAATCGCATTTTGCAAATCTTCGACAGATTGACAACTGCCGCCAACCGCACCGGCCATGGTAGTAATGTGCTCTTCCATCAACGTACCGCCGATGTCATTGCAGCCCCATTTCAGCGCTTCTGTAGCTCCATCTAAACCTAATTTTACCCAACTAGGTTGGTGATTGGAAATCAAATTTCCCAAGAAGATTCTCGATACAGCGGTGAGTAACAATGTATCTGCTAAAACTGGTTGATCGCGGCCGACTCGACTCCGCAAAGGTGCCGGTGCTTCCTGTCCGACAAATGGTAGTAAAATAAACTCTGTAATGCGTGCTGGATAGTTTTGGTCGATCGCAGTTTGTTGGAGCGATCGTACTTTTTCTAAATGCAAAACCTGCTGTTGGGCCGTCTCAATATGCCCGCAAAGCATCGTACTCGTTGTCGGCAAACCCAGACTGTGAGCCGTTCCCACAATTTCCAGCCAAGTTGCCGAATTTAGTTTTTCCGGGCAAATCACCCGTCGCACAGAATCGTCGAGAACTTCCGCAGCGGTTCCCGGCATCGAACCGACTCCCGCATCCCGCAAAGCCGAAATTACATAGCTGAAACTAAGATTATCTTCTCGGGCAATAAATTCTATCTCTTGAGGCGAAAAAGCGTGCAAGTGCAACTGCGGAAATTTATCCTTAATAGTTTTCACCAATTCCAGATAATAAGGTAAAAATGCGCCGTTCAGCTTAGCTTGAAGATTTAAGCCGCCCTGCATACAAATTTCCGTCGCACCCCGCTGCACTGCATCAGTTGCCTTTTCCTGAATTTGAGCTGCGTCTAACCAAAAAGCGCCCTCATCTCCCTCGTCGCGGCGAAATGCACAAAAACTGCAATGCTGCTCACAAATGTTAGTAAAGTTAATATTTCGATTGATAACGTAGGTGACAGTATCCCCTGATTGTCGGCGGCGGAGCAAGTCAGCGGTTGTTTGAATAGAAGCTCGCGCATCTGGCTCTGTTTGCTGCAAAAGTACCAAGGCTTCTGCAGCAGAGATGTTATAACCTTGTAAAGCTCGATCGAGAATTGCATCCACAGTTTTATTTTTAACTCAATTACAGAATTACTGACTAGAATTAAGGCGTTTTTATATTTTAACGAATCAATTATGGAGGAACGATATTTTACAATCTCAAGTCTTACAAAACCATCCTTTATTTTTTGCTAAATGAAATTATGGGCCTCAACCAAGCAAATCACCTCTTGCCAGTGCCGTCTGGGCTTTTGCGAATTCCTGCTATAGAGACTTTCAATTCAAATTTTACAGAGGCCGACACACCGCCAATTTATTTTTCCCTCGTCATTCCCACCTACAACGAGTGCAAGAATGTCAAGAGTATTGTGGAAAAATTGAGCCACTTGCTTGATGGCAGTATTCCTGGCAACTACGAATTAATTGTAGTCGATGACAACAGCCCCGATCGCACCTGGGAAGTCGCCCTGTCCCTGACACCGCAATATCCGCAATTGCGGGTGATGCGTCGGGAAGAGGAGCGGGGACTTTCTACAGCGGTGATTCGCGGGTGGCAGGCAGCTCGGGGGGAGGTTTTGGGCGTCATCGATGCCGACTTGCAGCATCCCCCGGAGACGCTATTGCAGCTTTTAGCAGAAATTCAGCGGGGAGCAGATTTAGCTGCTGCCAGTCGTCACGTGGGCGAGGGCGGGGTGAGCGACTGGAGCGTTGTCAGGCGATTTTTATCGCGCGGCGCTCAAACCGTGGGGTTGGTGATCCTGCCGGGAGTGGTGGGCCGAGTTTCCGATCCGATGAGTGGCTATTTTATGGTGCGCCGCACTTGCATAGCCGGCAAAACCATGAATCCTGCTGGTTACAAAATATTGATTGAAGTGCTCGGCAGGGGCGACATCCGCTGGATTGGAGAAGTTGGTTACGTGTTTCAGGAGCGGCAAGAAGGGGAGAGCAAAGTTACCTGGAAACAGTATATTGAGTATTTGCGACATTTGCTTCGGTTGCGGTTTGCCCGCTGGCCGATGGGTCGATTCCTGCGGTTTGGCGTGGTTGGTTTCAGCGGCGTTTTTGTGGATATGGGAGTTTTTTACCTGCTGCGGACTGTCCTCGGTTTGGGGCTGACTCGCAGTGCAATCTTTTCTGCTGAAGTGGCAATTATCAATAATTTTTTGTGGAACGATTTGTGGACTTTTGGTGATATTTCTAAGCGGCAGCCTGGAAAGCGCCAGCGCTTGAAACGGCTGTTGAAATTTAATGTGATTTGTTTGATTGGCTTGATTATGAATGTGCTGCTGGTGAATGTGCTGTTTAATGTTTTTAAGGTAAACGAATATTTGGCTAAGTTGATTGCGATCGCAACTGTGACCCTGTGGAACTTCTGGATCAATATGAAGCTGAGTTGGCGGGTGACGGACGTTCAAAAATAGTTGTTAGTTTGGCTATTCGTTAGTTGTTAGTGGTTATTGGCACTGACAACTAAAAACTCCCAACTGACAACAGCCAACTGCCAACTGCCTTGAGATGAATGAATTAATGATTAAGAACAAACAACTGTTGTTGCTATTTCTGTGGACGGCGATCGCCTTTATTTTGCGCTTTGCCAATTTGGACTCGAAACCGCTGTGGACAGATGAGTTTTCCACTCTAGTGTTTAGTTTGGGCAACAGTTTTCGCGGTGTGCCGATCGATCGCGCGATCGACCTTTCTACATTATTACAACCCCTGCAATTCCGTCCCGGTGCTGGCATTGCAGATGTCCAAAACCATTTGCTGCTAGAAAGCAATCATCCACCAGTATATTTTATGCTCGCTCACTCGTGGATGCGACTGTTTGCGCCTTCAGAGGATAGTTTAGTTTGGATTGGGCGAGCTCTTCCTGCATTATTGGGCGTGATTTCAGTTCCAGGTATCTACTTTTTGGGAACGTTTGCTTTTAGTTCCCGTTTAGTCGGTCAATGTGCGGCCGCGATGATGGCAGTTTCTCCATACGGCATTTATCTCGCTCAAGAAGCTCGCCATTACACTTTAGGAATATTATTAGTTATTGCCTCTATTTTTTGCCTCGTATTAGCTGCAAAAAAACTGCAACAGCGCGCTCCCCTGCCTATTTGGGCAGTGCTGCTTTGGGTGGTTTTTAACTGTTTGGGAATTGCGGTTCACTACTTTTTTGCACTGACTTTGTGTGCCGAAGCAATAGCATTAATTGCTGTAATCGGGCAGGATTTTAATGGAAAATTACCAGTTTCAAACAGCCAGCAGCCTAATATTTGGCAATTTCAAATCCTGTGGCGACTTTTCGCAGTAGCGATCGGCACTTTGGCTGGCGGTTTAGTTTGGCTGCCGGTATTTTTGTCAAATAAATACGGCAGCGAACTAACTAATTGGATTGTCAGCAGCGATCGCACATTTTTAAATTGGATCGCGCCGATTTTTCAAGCTTTAGCTGGATGGATCACTGTGATGTCTCTGCTGCCCGTTGAATCGCCCAATTTGGCAGTAGTAGTTGCATCGGCGATCGTAATGACAATATTTTTTATATTGGTGCTTCCCATCCTGTTTAGCGCTCTTAAAAAGTCCTTAACAACGCCCGATAGTCGTTTAGGTACTGTTATTTTCGGCGGATTGGTGATAGGATCAATTTTCCTATTTTTCAGCTTTGCATATATTTTAGGGATTGACCTAACTCGCGGGGCTCGATACAATTTCGTCTACTTTCCGGGGGTGATATTGCTTTTAGGAGCAATCTTGGCGGTTATTTTTAACACACCTACAGCAAAAAGTCAATGGTTTAATTTACGGGCGATCGAAGTTCCGGGCAAAAAAGCAGTGGTGCTAATTTTAGCAATGGGTTTTTTTAGCGGTGTCACAGTAAATTCCAATCTCGGCTATCGCAAATATTACAAACCAGACATTTTAATTCCGATTATCCGCCAAGTATCGAAAGTGCCCGTGTTAATTGCCACTACTCAAAAGACTCATGTAGAAATAGGAGAGTTGATGGGGATAGGGTGGGAATGGGAAAGAAGTTCGGCAACGGATTTTGTAGCGGATGTAGCGGATGTAACGGATGTTAGGAAGAAAGAAGAAGTTAAAGCCTTTGATTCTCCGCTGTTTCTTTTGGCTAATCAGAGAAGGGATGGGCCGGAAATAGCGGCAGGGACACTTGACAAAACACTCAGTCAATTAGAACGCCCGCTTGATTTGTGGCTGGTTAATTTTCGCGCACCTGTCAATCTAGAAGCACAAAACTGTCAGGTTGAATCGCGCGAGCTGCCTGCGGTGGATGGGTATGAATATCAAGTTTATCATTGTTCTAGGTCATAGGTAAGTCTTAGGGGATGGCTCGGTCGATCGCACTTTGGATTAAAATAATTAAAATAAGTGCATTAGCGCAGCTTTCCGCAGGAATCGCACTTTTTTCCTCAGTCGCAACAGTATAAAGTGCGATCGCTCTTGCGTTTAGCAAAAATGCTAAAATTATATCAATCAAAAATTTCAACATAAAAAACATGACTTTCAAGGCAGTTTTTAGTCTTGTTAATGAGTTTTATCTCTCCGAAAAGTTACGGTTGATTAAGTGGATGGTTCCTGAGAGAGAACGAGAATTAGTTGTTGCGCGCCCTACTCCCCGCAAATCAGTGTGGGGTTTATGTGCTGACTTGGGAATTGCGCCATCTGCTGCTGAAATAGATGAAGTTCGCGGGTAAAAATGGGCGAATTTTCCAAGGCAAAATTTCTAATGTTGCGTGCCTTAGCTGATAATCATGCAGTTATATGGAGTGTTAATACGATTTACTAAAGGGGATATTTTTATAGAGTAGGGTGAATCTAACTGAAGCAGCGGGCGATCGCACTTTCGATTGAAATCAGTGCATTAACGAAGCTTCCTGATAATCACCGCTCAGATGCGTAAAACTGGGAAACAACAGGCTTTTAAGTGCGATCGCTTATGTCCAGATTTATACAAAATTGGCTGCTACCATTGCTATTGATACTCAGTAATGGTTTCTTGGGTTGGCTGATCAACCAACTGCCCGGTAAACAGGACTTAAAAATTGAAGACCCTATAATCATCATACTGACAGGAGCGTGTCTATTGGCACTTTTGATCCTCGGTGCTATATCCAGTCAGTCGCCGCCGAGTGCAACGCCTGCAAATCAAAATTGGCTTGTTGGTTTTTTACCCCTGGTGGGAGGTGGCATCCTTTACGGACTCTTGAAGGGGAACCACCTAGCCGCCGAATTCAACTCAGCAGTTTTTTATACATCTCTCATTCTGTTTGGTTTGGGGACTGTGCTCCCGCCTGTACTGCTTTTACCGACACAATGGCAGAACAGGTTGGTATGGTTGCCGCCAGGCTTCGGACTGGCGGTAATGTTGTATTTCATACTGAGGCGCGAATGGACAGCAGTGCTTTTGGCTTTGATTGTGACTGTAATTTTGATGTTGTTTATCCAGGCCATCAAGTTTCTCATCCCAGTTACTAACCAACTTGCACCGAAGTGTAGGGCAAAGAGACAGCAACTTGCAGATAGTTTTGCAGACGGGATTTGGAATAAAATTGAAGATTCAACCTCACCTTTTCAGCGGGAATATTACCAGAGTTTGATTTATATCTGTCGAGACTATCAAACACAGGGATTGGATAGAGACCGAACCCTGAAGTTGCAAAAGGTATTTGTGCCGCTCAAAATTGCTGCAACAGAGGCAGCGAATGCAAGTCACAAAATGATTCCGCCGCTAAAGGATGAAAGAAATAACTCAAATGAAAAACAAATTTGGGATTTTTTAGCAGCGATAGATAAGAAGAATCGGGCAGTTTGGCGCATGGCAGTATTGGGCGCACCCGGTTCCGGGAAAACTACCCTTTTGAGATATTTAACGCAGACTTATGCCGAAAAGCAACAGCGGAAAGTGCATCGGAAAGCGCCGAAACTGATTCCGATATTGTTGTATCTCCGAGATGTGCGTCAGGAAATTGTGAACAATCATCAACTCACTCTGGCAGAGTTAATTACTCAGCAGGTACAGCAGCAGCAGCAAAAATATCAACTGGAGAATCCACCGCCTAACTGGTTTGCCGAAAAAATACGTCAAAACCAATGTTTGGTAATGTTAGATGGATTGGATGAAGTGGCAGATGAAACCCAGCGCAAGCAAGTAAGTCGTTGGGTAGACGAACAGATGCAGAGATACCCGGATACGGCTTTTATCTTAACCTCTCGACCTTTTGGTTATAAAACTGCGCGGTTGAAACAAGATGTGACTGTCTTAGAAGTGCAACCATTTAACCTGAAACAGATGCAACTGTTTATTCCTAGCTGGTATTTGGAAACAGAGGTGATAAGTCACGCTGGACAATATGATGCGGGAGTGCGGGCAGACGCTAAACAACAAGCAGATGATTTAATTAAGCGGATTAAGAATAGCAAACCTCTGGCGGACATGGCGGTGAATCCTTTGCTGCTAACAATGATTGCCACAGTTCACCGTCGCGGTAGTGCCTTGCCAGGAAAACGGGTAGAACTTTACAAAGAAATTTGCCAGGTTTTACTAGAAAGGCGACAAAGAGCTAAAAATATTGCCGATGCGCTAACAGCGACGCAAAAGCAATCTGTTCTGCAAGTGCTGGCATTTAAATTAATGCAGCAGAAAACTCGTGAGTTCAACCTATCCGATGGAATTGATTGGATTACAGACAAATTGGCAGATGTAGCAAACAGTGGGGCGAATCCAGAGGAATTTATTCAGCAAGTTCGCGATCTGAGTGGGTTGTTAGTGGAAAAAGAAGTAGGCGTTTATGAATTTGCTCACTTGAGTTTCCAGGAATATTTAGCAGCGGTTCAGATTAAGGAATCGAACCAAGAGAATTTGTTAATCCGAAATATTAATCTATCTTGGTGGGCGGAAACTATCCGTCTTTATGCAGCGCAGAGTAATGCTAGCAATCTGATTCGTACAGTCTTGGAGATGCCATCTCCATCCGTTGAGGAAATGGCACTCGCCCATGATTGCTTGGACGAGGGGTTGAGTGTAAATCCAGACGTTCGGCAACAACTGGAACAAAGGTTAAACGCAGATTTGGAAAGTCGATGACAGAAAGATTCACCTTAGCAGCTAATGTTTTGTTATCCAGGCGTCTGCAAAATCTACTGCGGATTGATGAGAATGTCGAAATTGACATGAGTTACATCACCTGCGCCGAATATCAGCTTTTTATTGATCAGAGGCTGAAAGCAGATGTACATCGCCAACCTGACCATTGGAAAAGTTACAGATTTCCGCCAGGAGATGCTCAAAAACCCATTACTGGAGTACGATCTAGTGATGCTGAGGAGTTTTGTGAATGGTTAACTCAGCAGCAATTTGCATGGGGATTTAAGTATTGGAGTTTAGACTAAGCACAAATTGACTCAGCATGAACTGAGTGGAAAGAATGGTTAATCAGCCAGAGGTTTTCAAAGTTAACTTACGAATTTTGTTGAGTTTTGGAACCGACCTTTACCCTTTTTTACCACAGGAT